>JBEVIK010000058.1:0-9870 GCA_040510715.1 Candidatus Limnocylindrales bacterium | reverse complement strand
CGTCCTCATCGCCTTTCTCGATCGCCGCGAGACCGCCGCGCCACGCCGAGAACTGTGAGAGCCATCGACCTTCAGGGAGGTCCAGGGACACAGGCTCCCAGGGCAGGCCTCCCGGAGTCGAGCTATCACCGGGCAGTGGCGGCCAGGCCGGCGTCGCGACGGGCGACACCGATGGCGATGGCGACGGCCCGGGGACCAGCGAGGGCGCGGCGCTGAGCGCGATGCCGGGTGTCACGGTCAGTGCCAGGACCAGGACGAGCCAGAGGGCTCGACGGTCAGCCCGCATGCTCGACCGTCCCGGTCGCGCGGATGATCGGAGGCTTGGTGAAGGCGACGTTCTGTCGCAGCTCCAGGTCCATGCGGTCGCCGTCGAAACAGAGGTCGATGTCCCAGCCGATGGCGGTATCCACGGCCCAGGCGCGTATCTCCAGCCAGTCGTCCAGCTTCCAGGCGAACGCGCCTGCCAGGGGGCTCGGGTCACGGTCGGTGCCCGTGCGGATGTGGTCGCTGCTCGCCCGACCACCTTGGAGCCATGTTCCAGCCCCGCACACGATCCGGGCGTCCAGCCCCGGCAGCGCGAGGTCGAGCTCCACTCGGTCGCCGGCAGCTCCGATGGACAGGCCCACCGTCCCACCACCATCGATCCGATAGCGCTGCTCCCGGATGGCGCCGCTCCGCGGCGACACCGGGGCACCTTCGGGCACGGGCAGTCGAAGGGACGTGAGTCGCGCCCGCAGGCGCGCCGTGCCGTCGGGGTCGGGCGCGATGGGTCCGTCGTTCGCCAGCGCCGGCAGGAGCGTGTCCCACAGGACGTCCAACTCGGCTTGCATGTCCGGCAGGCCCGCCGTGACCACGACCACCGTCTTGCGCTCGGGCAGCACCACGCACAGCTGGCCGAACGCCCCGTCGGCCCGGAAGGTGCCGTGCCGGCCGCGCCAGAGCTGGAAGCCATAGCCCTGCGTCCAGTCGCTCGGGAAGGCGGGGTCACCGTTGGATACGTGCGTCGCGGTCGCGGTGTCGATCCACCCGGAGGGCACGAGCTGGCGGCCGTTCCAGCAACCACGCTCGAGCAGCAGCTGGCCGAAGGCTGCGACGTCCTCGGTGGTCATGGCCAGCCCGAAGCCGCCCACGTCGATGCCGTCGGGGCTCTGCTCCCAGGTCGCGCCCTCGATGCCCAGGGGTGCCAGGAGTCGGGGCGTCAGGTGATCCAGCAGCCGTTCGCCGGTGATCCGGGTCGCTATGGCTGCGAGCAGGTACGTGGCGCCCGTCTGATACATGAACCGCGCGCCGGGCTCGTGCGTGACCGGCACGTCCAGGATCCGGCGCGCCCAGCCGCCGGCACCGACCGCCTCCTCCAGGCCGTCGCGTGCCTGGCCGGTGCTCATCGAGAGCAGGTGCCGCACCCGGAGACCCGCGAGCCGGTCATCGACCGTGCCGGGTGCGTCGTCGGGGAGCAGGTCCGCGACCACGTCTTCGAGCGACAGTCGGCCCTCCTCGACGAGCAGCCCGATGGCGGTCGAGGTGAAGCTCTTGCCGATCGAGAACAGCGCATGCCGCTGCCCGGAGCGATACGGCGCCCACCACCCCTCGGCGATGACGTTGCCCTTGCGCAGGACCATCACGCTGTGGACGTGCTCGAGCCGGTCGAGCGCATCGACGAACCCCACCAGGGCACTGGATGCCACGCCCTGCGACTCGGGCGTCGCGCGCGGCAACCTCTCCTTGCGGTCCACCGACGGATGCTACAAGCCGAGCGCCGGCGTCGCCTCCGGCGCGTCTCCTTAGGGTGATGTAGATTGTCAATGTGACACGTAAGACTTGCCCGTCCGGGTCGCGGCGAGCCCTGACCGAGGGCTTGCTCGATGAGCTCACGGCGTGGACGCCCCGGGACCGGTTCCGGATGCTCGGCGCGTGGCAGCAGTGCGGGCTCAGCCTCGCCCACCTCAACGTGGTGACGCTGCTCGAGATGCACGGTCCCATGTCCATGGGCCGGGTCGCGGAGCTGCTGGGCGTGTCGGTCGCGAGTGCCACCGGGATCGTCGATCGGATGGAGGAGCGGGGTCTCGTGGAGCGGCAGGACTCCGCTACCGACCGGCGCGTGGTGGAGGTGCATCTCGCAGCGCGCGCCCACGAGATCGTCGATGCCGCCACGGCACGCCGCCGCGACCACCTGCGCGAGATCCTGGTGCGGGTCGATGAGTCGCGGCTCGCGGGGCTCCTCGAGGGCCTGCGCGCGGTCCGGGCCGCACGGGCGGAGATCGAGCTGGAGCATGGACACGACACCACCGGCCTGGTCCAGGTGCGCACCACGAATCCCGGGCCGGTCGCATGATCGGGCTCCTGCGCACCTACCTGCGGCCCTATCGGGGCTCCATCCTGCTGGTGCTCGTGATGCTCCTGATCCAGGCGCTCGCGACGCTCGCCCTGCCAGCGCTCAACGCGGACATCATCGACGAGGGCATCGCGGCGGGCGACAACGAGCGCATCCTCGTGATCGGCGCGCTGATGCTGGTCGTGACGCTGATCATGGCCATCGCGTCGGTGCTCGCGGTGTACTGGGGCGCCAAGGTCGCGATGGGCTTCGGGCGGGACCTCCGGAGCGCCGTGTTCCGGAAGGTGGAGACGTTCTCGCAGGTCGAGGTCGCGCGGTTCGGGTCGCCCTCGCTCATCACGCGCAACACGAACGACGCGCAGCAGGTCCAGACCGTGGTGTTCATGGGCCTGACCGTCATGGTGACCGCGCCCATCATGATCATCGGCGGCGTCGTCATGGCCGTCCGCGAGGACGGTCCGCTGGCGCTGCTGCTGCTGGCCGTGCTGCCGGCGATGGCGCTCGTCATCGGCATCACGATGTACCGCGCCGTGCCGCTGTTCCAGGCGATGCAGGCGCGCATCGACCGCATCAACCAGGTGCTGCGCGAGACGCTCGCCGGGGTGCGGGTCATCCGCGCCTTCGTGCGCACCCGCCACGAGGAGGCTCGGTTCGCGGTCGCCAACCACGACGTGTTCGACGCCGGCATCCGGGTCAACCGGATGTTCGCGGTGACCATCCCGGTGCTCACCGCGATCATGAACCTCGCCACCGTCGCGGTGATGTGGTTCGGCGCGATGCGCATCAACGACGGCGCGCTCCAGATCGGGAACCTCACCGCGTTCCTGCAGTACCTCCTCCAGATCATGTTCTCGGTGCTCACCGCGGTGCTCATGTTCATCCTCATCCCGCGGGCGGCCGTGTCGTCGGGCCGCATCCGCGAGGTGCTCGAGACCGACCCGGTCATCGGCGATCCGCCGACCCCCATCCGGAGCGCGCGCACCGGCCGGCGCGGCACGATCGAGCTGCGCGACGTCTCGTTCCGCTACCCGGGCGCCCAGGACCCGGTCCTGTCGGGCATCTCGTTCCGGGCCGGTCCCGGCGAGACCACGGCCATCGTGGGCAGCACCGGCAGTGGCAAGACCACCCTCATCAACCTCATCCCGCGCCTCGCCGACGTCACGCAGGGCTCGGTGCTCATCGATGGCATCGACGTCCGCGAGATGGACCGCACGGACCTGTGGTCGCAGGTCGGGTTCGTGCCCCAGAAGGCATACCTGTTCAGCGGCACGGTCGCGAGCAACCTGCGCTACGGCGACGGGGACGCCACCGACGAGCAGCTGTGGCACGCCCTCGAGGTCGCCCAGGCACGCGACTTCGTGAGCCGGATGGACGCGGGGCTCGAAGCCCCCATCACCCAGGGCGGCACCAACGTGTCGGGCGGCCAGCGGCAGCGACTCGCCATCGCGCGGGCCATCGTCCACCGGCCTGACGTGTTCGTGTTCGACGACAGCTTCTCGGCGCTCGACATGGGCACCGATGCGCGCCTGCGGGCGGCGCTGGCCCGGGAGCTCCAGGACGCGACCATCATCATCGTGGCGCAGCGGGTGGGCACCATCATCGCCGCCGACCGCATCGTGGTCCTCGACGCCGGCAGGGTCGTGGGCGTGGGCACGCATACCGACCTCCTCGCCACCAACGAGACCTATCGGGAGATCGTCGGCTCCCAGCTCGACGAGACGGAGCAGGCGGCATGAGCCGCGGACCTGGTGGACCAGGTCGCCCCGGCGGCAGGCCTGGCGGTGGCCCGGGGATGATGGGCATGGCCATCGGCATGCCCGGCGACAGGTCGAGCGACTTCCGGGGCACGGTGCGCCGGCTGCTGGGTCACCTGCGACCGGAGCTGCCGCTCATCGTCCTGGTCATCCTGCTCGCCGCCGGCAGCGTGCTGTTCGCGGTGCTCGGCCCTGCGATCCTGGGCGAGGCCACCGACGTGGTCGTGGCGGGGATCCTGCCGGGTGCTGGGGGCGTGGACATGGCGGCCCTCGCCGAGGTGCTGCTGCGCCTCGTGGGCGTCTACGTCCTGAGCGCCCTCCTCGCGTGGGCACAAGGGTGGATCATGGCCGGCGTCACCCAGCGGAGCGTGTACCGGCTGCGGGAGCTGGTCGATGCCAAGCTCGGCCGGCTGCCCCTGCGCACGTTCGACGGGCGTCCCCGGGGCGAGCTGCTGAGCCGCGTCACCAACGACATCGACAACATCGGCCAGGTCCTCCAGCAGAGCCTGACCCAGCTCATCACGGCGCTGCTGACCATCATCGGCGTGCTCGTGATGATGGTCGCCATCAGCCCCCTGCTGGCGGTCGTCTCGCTGCTCGCGGTGCCCCTGTCGATGGTCGTCACGCTGCTCATCGCGCGCCGCTCGCAACCCCAGTTCCGCCGGCAGTGGGCGTCCACGGGCGCCCTCAACGGCCACATCGAGGAGATGCACACGGGGCACGCCATCGTGCAGGTGTTCGGCCGGCAGGCGGATGCCATCGCGACCTTCGAGGCCGAGAACGAGCGGCTGTACCAGGCGAGCTACCGCGCCCAGTTCATCTCGGGTCTCATCCAGCCCGCGCTCAACATCGTGTCCAACCTCAACTACGTCGCCATCTGCGTCATCGGCGGTCTCCAGGTCACGGCCGGCGCGATGACCCTCGGCCAGGTCGTGGCGTTCATCCAGTACGCCCGCCAGTTCACCTTCCCGATCCTCCAGACCGCGGCCATCGCCAACGTCCTCCAGTCGGCCGTGGCATCGGCTGAGCGGGTGTTCGAGCTGCTCGATGAGCCCGAGGAGGTCGCCGACCCCGTCGCGCCGACCGTCCTGCCCGAGATCCGGGGCGCCATCGCGTTCGAGGACGTCTCGTTCCGCTACAAGACCGAGGAACCGCTCATCACCGACCTGTCGCTCGACGTGCAGCCGGGCTCGACCGTTGCCATCGTGGGACCCACGGGAGCGGGCAAGACCACGCTCGTCAACCTGCTGATGCGCTTCTACGACGTGGACGCGGGACGCATCACGCTCGATGGCCGCGACGTCCGGGAGCTCACCCGGGACCAGCTCCGATCGAGCTTCGGGATGGTCCTCCAGGACACCTGGCTGTTCCACGGCACCATCCGCGACAACATCGCGTACGGGCGGCTCGATGCCGCGGAGGCGGACATCGTGGCCGCCGCGGAGGCGGCGCACGTGGACCACTTCGTGCGCACCATGCCCGAGGGCTACGACACGCTCATCGACGACGACGCCACCAACCTGTCGGCGGGCGAGAAGCAGCTGCTGACGATCGCGCGGGCGTTCCTCGCCGACCCGCCGATGCTCATCCTGGACGAGGCGACCAGCTCCGTGGACACGCGCACCGAGGTGCTCATCCAGCGGGCGATGCGCCGGCTCATGGAGGGGCGCACCACGTTCGTCATCGCCCATCGCCTGTCCACCATCCGGGACGCGGACACCATCCTCGTGATGGACGCGGGCCGCATCGTGGAGCATGGCCGCCACGAGCAGCTGCTGGAACGCAGGGGCGCCTACTTCGAGCTGTACCGGAGCCAGTTCGTGGAGCCCCTCGAGCAGGCGGCCTGACGGCGGCCCACCGCCGGGTCAGTCGTCCACGCGCTCCCGGAAGATCATCGTCGAGCCCAGCTCCGGGCCCGTGCCGCGATGCTTGTTGAACACCTGCTTGAACACCCAGCCCGCGACCCGTTTCTCGACCTTCTTGCCGTTGCGGACGCCCTTGAGCGTGATCCAGGTGAGCCGGCCGGACGTGCCCCGGTTCTCGGGCGCCGGCGTCCGGTCCCGGGCGTCCGCCAGGAGCGCCGCGGCGCGGCGCTCGCGGAAGTCCCGCTCCGTGCCGACGGGCCAGGAGCGGAGCTTGCCGACGTTGGTGCGTGGGTCCTTGGCCAGGATCCTGGACAGCTGCCCCAGCGTGAGCGCACGGGACTGCCACTCGTACATCGGCGAGCGCGCGTCGTAGGGGTCGCCATCCTCATCCACGTCGGGGCCGCCCATGAGGTACGGCACCCGCAGTCCCGGCCTGCCCCTCTCGGTGGTGAACACGTTCATCGATGCCTCGGTGGCTCCGCCGCCGACCGCGTGGTAGAAGGCACGGACGATGCGCCTCGAGCCATTGCCATCGACCCACCTGAGGATCTGGTACGCGGTGGCATCGACCGCCTCGCTGACGACGGGGTTCTCGGAGCGGACACCCTCGTACGAATGCCCCTCGCGGTTCGCCTCGAGGTCGAAGCCCAGGAACCTGTCGAGGGTCCCCTTGTTGCGCCCCGCGATGAAGTAGCTGCGCGTCGCGACCGCCTGCGCCTTGAGCGCCTCGGGGAAGTTGCTGGCGCCCATCTCGTTGGGGACCACGGAACGCACGAACGACTCGATGGGCACGTGGTTGACGACACGGATGCGGCCATCGGCGCGCCCGATCCGGATGATCCCGGCGTACGTGTACTTGAGCCTGTCGCTCGTTCGTGTCGATCGAAGGAGCACCTTGGTGACCGCGGGACCCGCGCCGTGCGGCACGGGCGTGACCGTGACACGGGCATCACCGTCGGTGAAGCGCGCCCGGGTCGTGCCCGCCGCGTCGCGGACCTCGAGCTGCCATGGGCCCGTCCTCCCCGGTCCGACGAGCACGAGCCGCCAGCTCGTCGGGAAGGTTCGGCCGTCCACGCCGGGGGTGTCGAAGGTCCACCGGGACCGCTCGAGAACCTCACCGCCGACCTTGATCTGACCGCCCTGGACCAGGGCGGTCACGTCCGACGAGGGTGTTCGCGACCGGACCACGAGCGTTCGCAGCTTCAGCGCCTCGTCGACCGTGCCGAGGAACGTGGTCCGGGAGTCGAAGTAGTGGAGCAGGATCTGGTCGTAGGTCTGGCCGGCCCGGGCACGGCCTGCGGCGCCGCGCTGGCTGAACCCCACCCCGTGGTCGGTGCCATGACCTGTCAGGCGATAGCGTGCCTTGCTCGCGCTGGCGCTGTCGGCGGCCACGGGCTGCGCACCGAGGCCCACCACTGCCGCGAGGGTCATCGCAGCGACGAGGACGCCGCGGCCGCGGCGATGCTGTCGCCTCATGCGGGCAGGGTCACCGATGCGGGCATGGACCGACCATGGGCCTGCGGTATGGCAGGCACTGGTCCGATGGGGTCAGGGTGGATCCACCACCCGTCGATCCCTTCACGGACACGCCGCGACGGCGACACGCGGAGCAGCGCCAGGCCTGTGGACCGCGAGCGTCCCTCACGGCGGGACGCATGGTCGCGGTCGGGGACGCAGGGCACGGTCGTCCACCTTCCGACGGCTGTCCGCCCCAAGGGCACCGGAGGCGGACTTCCGGCCCAGCCTACCAGCACAAGGCAAGCCGACGCGCCGCAGGAGGCACATCCGGGCGGTACCGCCTATCCTCGGGGCCGTCCCTGACAGGCAGCACAGGAGGTGGCGTGAGGCGTCGCGCCGGTCGCTCGCTGACCCTCGCCGTGCTCGCCCTCGTGGTCGTCGCGGGTTGCGGCGGTGGCGCCGCGCCGACGGGTCCGGGCACCACAGGGGCGCCCACGGCGTCGGTCCCGCCACTCGGCGAGGCCGAGCTGGCGGTGTGCGACGGTACGGTGCGCATGGGCGATGGCGTGACGCGCCTCGAGCGGACCCGGGTGCGTCGAGGAGCCGGGAACGACCTCGGGACTGCGCTCGACCTCGTGCTCGAGGGCCAGCGACTGGTGCTCGACTACGCGACCGGGCGGATGCGCCGCCAGGTGCGCACGCTCGGCTTCGCGGTGACGAACCTGACCATCGCGGTCGAGGGGTTCCGCACGGCCGACCGGCTGCAGGCCGCGGCGTCCACCATCCGGCGGCGCACCAGCGGCATGCGTCGCGCGCTCGACAGCTTCCGGTCGTGGGTAGGCTGCCCTGCCGCGGTGGCCGGGCCCCCAGGACCGGTCCCGGCGACACCTGCGCCGCTGGCCTGAGCCGGCTCAGTCGAGCGCGGACCGCAGGGCGTCCCGGTTCGCTCGCAGCCACCGGCGGGCCTC
Organism: Candidatus Limnocylindrales bacterium; assembly: GCA_040510715.1. Taxonomy (GTDB): domain Bacteria; phylum Chloroflexota; class Limnocylindria; order Limnocylindrales; family CSP1-4; genus JAFMJV01. Next base: position 1,493 of record JBEVIK010000058.1, on the reverse strand, counting down.
GTCGGTCCGTGGAGCGTGCGCCCGCACGAGCGCCCAGAAGCCAGGGCTGTGGTCGGCGTGGCGGAGATGGGCCAGCTCGTGGGTCACGACCGTGTCGAGCACGTATGGCGGTGCCAGAACGAGTCGCCAGCTGAACGACAGCGAGCCACCGCGCGCCGCGCTCCCCCACCGCGAGCGCTGGTCCCGCACGGCGATGGTGGTGGGGGTCACGCCCATCACGGGCGCGACCGAGGCGACACGCTCGGTGAGCAACCGTCGGGCCTCTGCGCGCAGCCACGTCTCGAGGACCCGGGTCGCGGCGGCGGCGTCGCGTGCCCGGATCTCGAGCGTGGCGGTCAGGCCGTGCTGGTCGGAGTCGAGCGAGCGGCGCACCTCGGCCCTCGCGGCGAGCGTCGGCTGGTGGAGGACCGCGTGCGGCACCCCGTTGACCTCGAGGACCCGCCCATGCAGGAGCGGCGGGCGCGCGTCCAGCCGCGACCTGCGCGCGAGCGCCATCGCCACGTGGCGCCGGACCCATGGCTCGTGGTGGCGGACGAGGGTCTCGGCCACGCCCGCGGGTGCCCTCGATGGCAGCACGACCACGACCCGGCCGTCGTCGGTCACGGTGATGCGGGCGCGTCGCGCGCGCGTGGAGCGGCGCACCGTCCACTCCGGCAGGTCCGGTGCGGGGCGGACGACGTTCACCAGACCGAGCGCATCACGGCGAGCGCGGCACGCGCCCGGCCGAGGGCCGCATCCGCTGCCGCGAGGTCGGCGCGCGCCCGCGATGGCTCCACGTGCCGGAACCGGACGTGGTCGCCGGGTCGCAGCTGTCCCAGCCGCGGCAGGTCCACGCGCGCGACCACGAGCGGGACGGGATAGCCACCCACGGTGGGGCCGTCCGGGAGCAGCACGATCGGCGCGCCATCGGGCGGCACCTCGATGGCACCCCAGGCGAGCGCGAACGAGTCATACGAACGGTCGTGTGCCGTGTCGGCCGTGCCTGCCGCATGGACCATGCGCAGACCGACCCGGTCGCTCGCGGCGTCCACGGCCCAATCGGTCGCCAAGATCGCAGCCGCGACCTCCTCGAGGGACCCGCGATGCGGCCCGTCGGTGACCGTGATGGGGACAGGCCCCGACTCCCCGGTGACACCGGACGAAGGCCCCGGACCCGGCCAGGCGTGGCCCGCGCCCGTGCGGCGGCCCGCGTGGCCCGCCCGCAGCACATCACCCGGCTGGAGCCGTCGCCCGTCGATCCCTCCGAAACCCCCCGGCAGCGAGGTCGATGCGGACCCCAGCACCCGGGGCACATCCACGCCACCCGGCACCGCGAGATAGGTCCGGCACCCCGACCGCGGCTCGACGGTGGCGCGCAGCGTGGTGCCTCCGCGCACGAGCACGGACGTGCCGGGTCGGAGCCACGGGCCGTCCTCGCCCAGGCGCAGCGCGATGTCGGCACCGGTCACCGCGACCACGCAGTCCTCGACCGCCGCCACGACCGGCAGCCCACC
>JBEVIK010000057.1:0-3080 GCA_040510715.1 Candidatus Limnocylindrales bacterium | reverse complement strand
CTGATCGTGCACACCGGCGACGTCACGGCCGACGATCCTGACGACGTCGAGGAGGCGGACTTCGCGCACGAGCTCCTCACGGGCTGCGGGCTGCCCATCCTGGCCATCCCCGGCAACCACGACGTCGGCGGCTTCAGCGGTGACCGGTTCAGGGCCGACCGGCTGGTGGCGTTCCGGCGGCGCTGGGGGCCCGATACCTGGAGCCGCGACCTGGGCGAGTGGCGTCTCATCGGCGCCAACGTCTACCGGCTCCTCGAGGACGAGCACGACTGCTGGTTGGAGGGCGAGCTGGCCACGGACCGCCCCATCGCCCTCTTCCTGCACCAGCCGATCTGCCTGGTCGATCCGGACATCGCTGACCGGGGCGACTGGGCCGTGCCGATGCCTCAGCGGCGGCGACTGCTGGACTTGATGGCGGGCCGGCCGGTCCGCGTCGTGGCGTCGGGCCATCTGCACCGGTATCGCAGCGGCGCCCTCCCCGGCGGCATCTCCGCTGTCTGGGCCCCTTCGACCTCGTTCATCGGCACCGAACGACCCGACGGCAGCACCTATCGCGTCGGCGCCGTCGATCACCTTCTCGCTGCGGACGGCGGGGCGTCCCACCGGTTGGTCGAGCCGGCCGGGGTCACGCTGCTCAAGCTCAAGGATCTGGTACCACCAGGATCGGACAGCCTGGGCGATGCCGAGCCCCTCCCGCTGACGGCCGTGTCATGAGCATCGACCACGGCGCGCTCGTCGAGGTCGTCCAGGCGCTGGTCCGTGTCCCCAGCGTGTACGAACCGTCGACCGGACGCAGCGAGGAGGGCGCGGCGCGCCTCGTGGCCCATCAGCTCCGCGACTTCGGTTGGACGCCCGAGATGGATCCCGTCGCCCCCGGCCGGCCCAACGTGTACGCCGTCGTCGAGGGCGGCCGGCCCGGCCCGACGCTCATGTTCGAAGGGCACACGGACGTGGTGACCGAAGGCGATCCTGACGCGTGGACCACCGATCCATTCGGCGCCGACATCCGCGACGGCCGCCTCTATGGGCGGGGCAGCGCCGACATGAAGTCGGGCCTGGTGGCGGCGCTCTTCGCCGCAAGGGCCGTGGCCGACGAAGGCCCATTCCCAGGCCGCATCGTGCTGGCAGCGCTGGTGGACGAGGAGGGGATGATGGCCGGCGCCCGCCACTTCGTCTCCACGGGGCGGGCGGCGGGGATCGACGCCGCCATCTGCTGCGAGCCCGAGGACGGCGAGGTCTGCAACGTCTCGAAGGGCGCGCTGCGCCTCCGCGTGGACTTCACCGGTGCCATGGCCCACGGCGCCATGCCCTTCCAGGGCCGCAACCCGAACCCGGTGCTGGCCTCCTTCCTCAGCCGCCTGACCGCCGCCGAGCTCGACCTGCAGGCCCGGCATCCCGCGCACCCGCACCTCGGTCAGGTGCACCTGACCCCCACCGTGCTGCGGGCCGGCCAGCCGGCCCAGATGAACGTCATCCCGGCCGAGGCCAGCGTGTGGCTGGACGTGCGGACGATCCCGGACGTCGATCACGAGGGCGTGGTCTCCATGGTCGGCGCGCTGGCCCGGGCGGCGGGCCGGGACGCCGGCGTCGACGCGTCGGCGGAGGTCATCGACGACCGCCCGGCCGTGTCGACCCCCGAGACGTCCCCGGTGGTCCGAGCGCTCTGCGATGCGCACACCGCGGTCACGGGCGAGCCCGCTCGTCTGGGGGGCGTGCCCGGCGCCACCGACGGAACGGTGCTCACCGCGCGGACGGGCATGCCGACCGTCGTGTACGGCCCGGGCGGCAAGTGGATCGCGCACCAGGTGGACGAGTTCGTCGAAGTGGACGCCATCGTCGAGGCGGCCGAGGTCTACCGGGAGACGGCTCTGCGCTTCCTCGCCAGCGCGGGCCGCTGATGGTGGCGGCCGACCCGTCCGCCCCGGCTGGCCCCCGCAACGACTTGACCGATGTGGAGGGACTGCGCGTCGGCCACGCGCAGCGTCTCGGTCGGGGGTGGCGGACCGGAACGACGGTGATCCTCACTCCGCCGGGCACCGTCGGCGGCGTCGACGTGCGGGGTGGCGGCCCCGGAACCCGCGAGACGGACGCACTCGCCCCCTGGAACCTCGTACCTCACCTCCACGCCGTGTGCCTGACCGGCGGGAGCGCGTACGGCCTCGCCGCGGCCGACGGCGTCATGCACTGGTTGGAGGAGCAGGGCACCGGCTACCGGATCGGCGACGACCCGGACCGCGTGGTGCCCATCGTCCCCGCCGCGGTGCTCTTCGACCTGGGTCGGGGCGGGGACTTCCGCCGTCGTCCGGACGCCGCGTTCGGCCGGGCCGCAGCCGCAGCCGCCGGCCGGGGGCGGACGCCCCGCGCGGTCGTCGAGGGCACGGTCGGCGCGGGGACGGGGGCCGCAGCCGGTGGCGTCGCCGGCGGGATCGGATCGGCCAGCACGGTCCTGCCCGACGGCACCACGGTCGCCGCGCTCGTGGCGGTCAACGCCGCCGGCGCCGTGTTCGACGCTGCCACCGGCGTCCTCCACGCCGCACCCCTGCTGCACCCGACCGCCGACCCCGGCCTGCGGCGCCCAGTCCGAGGCGACGTCACCGCGGCCCGGCGCGCGCTGGCGCCACCACCCGAGACGATGAACACCACGATCGGGGTGGTGGCGACGGACCTGACGCTCGACCGCGCCGAGGCCCATCGCCTGGCCGGCGCCGCCCACGATGGGCTGGCAAGGGCCGTGCGTCCCTCCCACCTCCTCACCGACGGCGACACATTCTTCGGGCTCGCCACCGGCTCCAAGGCGCGGTCGGCGCCAACGCCCTCGGCCGAGGATGTACGCCATCTCAACATGCTCCTGGCGGCGGCGGCCGACGTTGTCGCCCGGGCGATCGCCCGCGGCATCCTCGCCGCCCGCAGCCATCCGGACCGGCCCTCCTACCGGGACCTGTTCCCGTCGTCGAAGCCCCGCGGGCACCCGTGACCCGCTGGCGGCGTCGCTAACGTGACCTCGTCGCACGTCAGGAGGCGCCGATGGACGCGGAGAAGGTCACGGCACCGGGCCTGGCTCGGCGCAAGTCTCGGGGCGA
>JBEVIK010000056.1:0-9890 GCA_040510715.1 Candidatus Limnocylindrales bacterium | reverse complement strand
GGATGGTGGCGTTCTCGGAGAGCCTGCGGCGGACCCGCAGGACATCCCCCGAGCGGTCGCCGTTGGGGGTCAGCGACACCGGGTCGCCGGCGATGGTCGTGCCGTCGCTCCGGTGGAGCGCCAGCTCGGGTGGCGTGCGGTCGGGCGGCGGCGGCTCGAAGCGCGTGCCTGCCCCGGCCCGGAACTCGGACGCGCGCATCGTCAGGTCGCCCGCCAGCGACCGGTAGTGGCCGCGCCTGGGATGCGGGTCGAGATGCAGGCGTGACCAGCCCACCCGGTTGGAGCCCCGGTAGTAGTCGCGCCGGCCCACGAAGCCGTCGTAGGCCATGAGCGCGGTGCCCGTGCGGGCCATGAAGATGCGGTCCATCGTCCGGTTCGTGCGCATCAGCGCCCTGGGCAGGTTGATGTCCTGGTCGGTGCCGTACGCGAACACGGCGCGCGCGCCGACGTTGAGGAACCCGGCCGCGAAGTTGTCCACGCGCCTGGTCGCGATCGACCTGCGGAACTCGGGACCCATGCGCTCCTCGCCGTTGCCAGAGGCGTAGCACAGGTGGTACAGCAGCACCACGGCGTTCCGGGCGAGTCGCACCCGCTTGCGCAGCACGTCGGCGCCCTGGTAGTCCACGGGCCCTCGGACGCCACTGCGCGGGTTGAGCCCGAACCCGTTGTGGGTGTCCTCGTCGCTGCCGTTGGGACCCGGGTTGCCATTGCCGTGACCCAGGTAGATCACCAGGCTCGCGCCCTGGATCGCGCGCACGACGCGTGCCCACGTCGCCCTCGGCGTGATGATGCTGATGACCCGCATGCCGGCACTGCTCGCCTGCCGTGCGAGGCGTGCGGCGTCCTCCTTGTTGGCCCGATCGAGACCCGAGGGACCCACGATGATCACGGCCTTGGGCCGGGGTGTCGACGCGGCGACCGGGCTGAACGCCCCCACACCGGCGACCATCGCGAGCACCAGGGCGATGGACAGCCACAGGTGCCGCGGGACGATCCGCGATCGGACCCTCGGATCAGGCGCGGCTGGGCACCCGCGCGCCGGTTCGGGCAATACGTCGCCTCCTCCCTGCCGGAGCGTCGCGCGGACGCACGCGACGACGGTGGGTCATGGCCGACCGATCGGTTCTGGGACGGGACGTGATCCGGGTGCCGGGAGGGAACGTGCGCTGAGCACGACCATCGACCGGGTACCCCCGACCGGCACACGGCTCGACTGGGCACCGTGGCGGAGGCATGGCGCGTGAAGCGCCCGGGCCGACGATCGGGGGAACGCGCTGGGGCATCGCCGACGTCTCCGTCTCCCTCAGCCGGAGGACGTCGTCCCGTGTCGGGCGGCTGTTCGGTTGTCCTTCTCTCCCGGTGCTGGTGCACCGGCCTCGGGCAGCAGGATAGCGACGGGTCGGAGGTGTGTCTCGGCGGTGGCGCAGCCGTTGGTCAGGGGACCCGGCGGTACTCCATGCCCCTACGCCGCGGCGTTGGAGCCCTCCGGCCGGAGGCGTGCGAGTCGCTCCGCGGCCGCATCGAGCGTCTCCGCGCGCTTGGGGAATGCGAAGCGGATCCGCGTGTGGCCGAGGTCGCGTCGGGAGTAGAAGGAGGACCCCGGCACGGCGCCGACCCCGATGTCCTCCACCAGCCGACGCGAGAAGGCGACGTCGTCCTCGTCGGTCACGCCCGAGATGTCGGCCATCACGTAGTACGCGCCCGACGGCACGCTGGGCACGAAGCCCACCGACTGGAGCACGGCCACGATCCGGTCACGCTTGCCCTGGTAGGCCGTCGCCAGGTCCGTGTAGTAGGTCGCCGGGAGCGCCAACGCGGTGATGCCGGCCGCCTGGAGGGGGGCCGCGGCGCACACGGTCATGAAGTCGTGGGCCCGGCGGATGCCGTTGCTGAGCGCGGGGCTGGCGATGACCCAGCCCACCCGCCAGCCGGTCACGGAGTACGTCTTGGACATGGCGTTGATGGTCACCGTCCGGTCCGCCATGCCGGGCATCGTGGCCACGGGCACGTGATGGGTGCCGTCGTACACGATGTGCTCGTAGATCTCGTCCGCGAAGCAGATGACGTCGTGCTCCTGGCACAGCTCCGCGATGAGCGCCAGCTCGTCGCGCGTGAACACCTTGCCCGTGGGGTTGTGGGGGCTGCCCACGATGATGCCCCGGGTCCGCGACGTGAAGGCGGCACGCAGCTCGTCCGGGTCGATGCGCCATCCCGGCTCGTGGAGCGTCACGTACCGGATGGTCGCGCCGGCCATCTGCGCGTCGGGCGCATAGCTCTCGTAGAACGGCTCGAACACCACGATCTCGTCGCCCGGATCGATGATGCCCATGATCGCCGCGATCATGCCCTCGGTGGCGCCGCAGGTGACCGTGACCTCGGCGAACGGGTCGGGCTCCCAGCCGGGGTAGGTGCGGGCGGTCTTGGCCGCGATGGCCTCGCGGAACGCCTTGGTCCCCCACGTGACGGTGTACTGGTTGTCGTCCTCGGCGATGGCGCGGATCGCGGCGTCCTTGACGACGTCCGGGGCCGGGAAGTCCGGGAAGCCCTGACCCAGGTTGATGGCGCCGTGCTCGAGCGACAGGCGCGTCATCTCCCGGATCGCGGACTCGGTGAAGCCGCTCACGCGGTCGGCGATGTCTGGCATGCGCGTCAGGATACGGTCCGCCCGCGAGGCCCGCCCGACGGTACGCTATGGCTGATGTCCGCGGCCATGCCTTCCCTCGTCCCGGCGGTGGTGCGCAGAGCACCCAAGGTGCTGCTCCATGACCACCTCGATGGTGGCCTGCGGCCCGCGACGGTCATCGACCTCGCGCGGGAGACCGGCTACGCCGACCTGCCCGCGGAGGACCCGGACCAGCTCGGCGCGTGGTTCATGCAGGGCGCCGACCGCAAGAGCCTCGAGCTGTACCTCGAGGGCTTCCGGCACACCGTCGGCGTGATGCAGACGCCTGCCGCCATCGAGCGCGTCGCCGCGGAGTGCGCCGAGGACCTGGCAGCCGACGGTGTCGTCTACGCCGAGGTCCGCTACGCCCCCGAGCTCTCGACCCAGCAGGGCCTCGACCTCGATGCGGTGATGGAGGCCTGGCTGGCGGGCTTCCGTCGCGGGGCAGCAGCCGCGGAGTCCGCCGGGCACCCCATCGTCATCCGGGCCATCGTGACCGCGATGCGCCAGTTCGCCCGATCCGTGGAGATCGCGGAGCTCGCGGTCAAGTACCGGGACGCGGGCGTCGTGGGGTTCGACATCGCGGGCCCCGAGGCGGGCTTCCCGCCCAGCCGCCACCTCGACGCGTTCCAGCTCATCCATCGCGCGGACTTCCACGTGACCATCCACGCGGGTGAGGCGTTCGGGCTGCCGTCGATCTGGGAGGCGCTCCAGTGGTGCGGCGCCGAGCGGCTGGGGCACGGCGTGCGCATCGTGGACGACATCACCCAGGACGCGCAGGGCCGATATACCCTCGGCCGGCTCGCTGCGTTCGTGCGCGACACGCGCGTCCCGCTCGAGATGTGTCCCACGTCCAACGTCCACACGGGTGCGGTGGGGTCGATCGCCGACCATCCGGTGGACCTGTTGCGTCGGCTGCGGTTCCGGGTGACCGTCAACACCGACAACCGGCTCATGAGCGGCGTGACGCTCAGCAGCGAGCTGGATCTGCTGGCGCGGACGTTCGGGTTCGGGCTCGCCGAGCTCCAGTGGCTGACCCTCAACGCGATGAAGAGCTCGTTCCTGTCGTTCGACGAACGGCTGCTGCTCATCAACGGCGTCATCAAGCCCGGCTACAGCCAGCTCATGGCACAGGAGGCGGCAGCCTCGCCCACGCTCGTCTGAGCGGAGGCCGGGAGCAGGTCAGGCGGCGAGCGGCAGCGGGTCGGCGCGTTCGGCGGCTGCGGGCGCGAGGTCCATCACGGTCGCGCAGCCGTCGCAGCGGACCTGGCTGACAGCCTCGGCCTGCGCCGACACGACCAGCTCGTGGTCGCACCAGGGGCAGGGGAACGTGAGCATCCTCGATGACCTCCGTCTGGGGGACCCTGGAGGGGTCCATCCGGGGGCATCCTCGCCTCGCCGCGTGCCACCTCGCGTGTCACATCCTCCGATCGTGCGGCGGGCATGTCGCGCGGTGCCAGGCACCGATCCATGCGGTTCGGCTCGCGCGGTCCTGTGACCGACCCATGGTCAGAACGACCGGCGACGGCCTGCGAGTGGCGCCTTCGGCGGTCGGCCGTTGCGTGGACCTGGGCGATCTGACCGGCGGAGGCGGTCATCGATGCGGTTCGCCGGTCGTAGTGACCGCCGGGTGGTCGATCGGCCGACGCCGCAGGCTCAGGCATGACCGAGGGTCCCACGTTTCCTGCCGGATACGAACCTCGGTGGTGTGCTCGAGGAGATCCCGTGCTTTCGTCTCGGACAGGAACCCGCGTGGTACGAGGCACGAAGCCGGGGGACGGGGTGGGGCCACGTCCCGGACCATCACGCTCGAGCTATGCGGCTGGATCCGTGCGCGGGACGTCCCGAGGGCCGGGAACCCGTCGCGTACCACCCCGATCGCTATCCGGCAGGAGATCGGCGAGCAGGCCCCGGCGGACATGGAAAGACCCGGAGGACCCTCCGCGATCCCGTCCGGGCCGTCTGGCAAGCCAGCCGTCCGATCGGAGATCTCGTGGCCCCTCCGGGCTGACCAGAAGGTACCCGGTGTCGCCATCACGCCACAAGGGGAGCTGTCCACGGATCGTGGCCCAGCTGGGCGAGCCATCCACGATCGGTCCACGCCGGGCCGCCCGGGTCATCCACACCTGTGGATGGACGCCGGTCGAGGGCTCGGCGGCGCGCTTCGCGCGGACGGGCGATGATGGCGCGACCCGCCCTCTCCTGGAGCACCATGCCAGACCGACGCGTCTCATCCTTCACGGCGCTGCTCGCTGCCGTCCTGCTGACCATCGGCTTCGGCGTGACCCAGCAGTCACCGGTCTCGCGCGTCGCGGCAGCCGATCCGTCGGCCTCGCCCGAGACGACGAACCCCGATAGCGCTCCGGCGGATTTCGAGCTCTTCTGGGAGGCGCTGGGCGTGGTCCGCGAGCACTTCGTGGATGACGAGGCGCTGCGCGACGAGAACCTGACGCGAGGCGCCATCAGGGGCATGGTCGAGGCGCTGGGCGACACCGGCCACACCGTGTACCTGACACCCGACGAGGTCCAGTCCGAGATCGACGCGCTCGACGGACGGGTCATCGGCATCGGCGTCTCCATCGATACCCGTGGCGGCGTGCCCGTGGTCATCGCCGTGTTCCCCGGGTCGCCTGCCGATGAGGCCGGGCTCCGGGTGGGCGATGTCATCGAATCGGTCGATGGACGCCGGGTGGACCGCCTTGGCGTGGAACAGCTCATCGAGCGCGTGCGGGGCGAGCCCGGCACGCGCGTGGTCCTGGGCGTCGAGCGCGGCGACGGGAGCCATGACGAGCTGCCCATCGTCCGCGCGGAGGTGATCATCCCGCCCGTGGCGTGGTCGATGGTGCCAGGCACCACCATCGCGGATGTCGGCATCAACCAGTTCTCCGACGGCGCCGGTCGCGAGACACGGCGGGCCGTCCGGCGGGCCCTCGCCGATGGGGCGACGGGGATCGTGCTGGACCTGCGTGGCAACCCGGGGGGGCTGGTGCACGAGGCCATGACCGTGGCTGGGCTGTTCCTGCCCACCGGCAGCATCGTGTACCGCGAGGAGGATCGCGGCGGCGAGCGCTCCGCGGTGACCACCGATGACGAGCCGGTCGCGCCCGACGTGCCCCTTGTGGTGCTGGTCGATGGCGGCAGCGCCAGCGCCGCCGAGATCGTGGCCTCGGCGCTCCACGACAACGGGCGCGCCCGGATCGTGGGCGAGCGGACCTACGGCACGGGCACCGTGCTCAACCTCTTCCCGCTCTCGGACGGGTCGGCGATCCGGCTGGGCGTCCTGCTGTGGCTCACGCCCGGAGGGGTCGGCGTGTTCGAGACCGGCGTCGCGCCGGATGTCGCCGTCGAGCTGGGGGAGCAGGGGACGCTGGTGCCCCCCGATGCGCTCGATGGCCTCGACACCCGGGGGTTCCGGCGCGCCGGGGATGCGCAGCTGCGGCGTGCCGTACGGTTGTTGACCAGCGACCCCGCCGGGACCCCGGGTCCGGCAGCCACGCCCGCTGCGGCACGCGCCCGGGACGACGCTGCGCCGACGCCCAGCACACGACCGGCGGAGGCGCCACCATCCCCGCTGGAAGCGAGCAGCTGATCGGGCGGCTGCCACAGGAGGGACGCGGGCGATGAAGGTCCTGCTCATCGGGGTGGGCACGGTCGGCGAGGCCATCGCGCGGCTGTCCGCCGGACGGCCGTGGCTGGAACGGATGGTCCTCGCGGACTACGACCTCGATCGCGCCCGGCGCATCCAGGCCGTGGTGGGCGATGCCGCGAGCCACCCGGTCGCGCGTATCGACGCCTCGGACGCGGACGCCGTCGCGGAGCTCGCCCGCGCCCACGACGTCGACCTCGTGATGAACGCGGTGGACCCGCGCTTCCTGATGCCCGTGTTCCGGGGCGCCCTGGCCGCCGACGTGGACTACGTGGACATGGCAGTCAGCCTCTCTGAGCCGCACCCGACCGACCGGTTCCGGCAGCCGGGCGTCAAGCTCGGCGACCGCCAGTTCGAGCTGGCGTCCGAGTGGGAGTCACGCGGCCGGCTCGCGCTGGTGGGCGTGGGCATGGACCCCGGCCTCTCGGAGGTGTTCGCGGCGCACGCCTCGAAGCACCTGTTCGACGAGGTCCACGAGCTGAACGTGCGCGACGGTGGCGACCTGCGGATCGAGGGCTATGGCTTCGCGACCGTGTTCTCCATCTGGACCACCATCGAGGAGTGCCTCAACCCGCCCATCGTGTGGGAGCGCGACCGGGGCTGGTACACCCTCGAGCCCTTCTCGGAGCCCGAGCGCTTCGTGTTCCCGGAGGGCATCGGGCCGGTCGAGTGCGTCCACGTCGAGCACGAGGAGGTGACGCTGCTGCCGCGCTGGATCGACGCCCGGCGGGTGACCTTCAAGTACGCCCTCGGGGACGAGTTCATCGATGTCCTCCGGACGCTGCATGCCATCGGGCTCGACCGGGATGACCCCATCCGGGTCCGAGACGTGGAGGTCCGACCCCGCGACGTGGTCGCGGCGCTGGTCCCCGACCCGGCCACCCTGGGCGAGCACATGCGGGGGCGCGCGGTGGTGGGCACCCATGTCACGGGTCTCCGCGACGGCAGGCCGCGCGAGGTCTACCTGTACCAGATGTGCGACGCCCAGGAGACGATGGCGCGGCACGGATTGCAGCCGGTGGCGTGGCAGACGGGATTCAACCCGGTGGTCGCCATGGAGCTCCTCGCCGAGGGCGCCTGGTCCGGGGCCGGTGTCCTCGGCTGCGAGGCGTTCGATCCCGATGCCTATCTCGCCATCCTCGACCGGGACGGCATCCACCACGCGATGGTGGAGATCGAGCCGGGGTGCGCGACCGCCTGAGCGCGCCGCGCCCGCCTCAGTCGGCGAAGGAGCCCACGACCTCGACCAGCCGATCCAGCGCACCCCGTGCGGCGTGGCGAGCAGGACCTTCGTGGCAGGCGCACCCCGGGGGCACGGTCAGCTGGCGCTCACCTCGATCACGCGATAGCGGATCTGGCGCCCCGGCGTCTGGACCACGACCTCGTCGCCGGCGCGCCGACCGATGAGCGCCTTGCCCACCGGGGAGGCATCGGAGATCCGGCCCGCAGCCGGGTCCGACTCGGACGGACCGACGATGTGGAGCGTCGCGCGCTCACCCTCGACGTCCGCCTCCACCCGTGACCCCATCTGGACGACGCCCGAGTCCCGGGTCCTGATGACCACCGCGTTGCGGAGCGTCTGCTCGATCTCCTGGATGCGACCTTCGAGGAACGATTGCTCCCGGCGGGCCGCCTCGTAGTCCGCGTTCTCCCGCAGGTCGCCCAGCTCCCGGGCGTGCTTGACACGCAGGATGACCTCCGGCCGCTTGACCGTCGTGAGCTCCGCGAGCTCCTGCTGGAGCGCGCTGAGACCGCTCGCCGTGAGCTGCGCCGCGGGCGGCGCGTTGGGTGGAGGGCCGCTGGTCTTCACGCGCGGGACGCGTGGTCGCGAGGGGCTGGTCGCGCGGGAAGCGGGCGCTCGTCGCGTGCTCGACGCCGAGGGTCTCGCCTGGGTCGCTACCGCGCGGGCCTCGGTGGCAGGCGCCTCGCCCTCCGCGAGCATGGAGCCCGTGATGCCCGTGCGCTTGGCATCCCCCGTGGCGGATGTCAGGTTGGCCCACGGCAGCACGGGTCCGGAGCCCTTGAGCCGCTCGGCAGCCTCCGGGTCGAGATCGGCCGCGATGGCGTCGAACAGCCCGTCCTCGTACTCCTCCGCCGAGGGGGTCTCCGCCCACCAGATCCGCAGCTGGTCCCGGCCCGTGAGGGTCCACAGCCAGTGGCCGCCCGAATGGGGCCTCCGGTCGCCGAGTGGCGTCGCGAACAGGGACGCGGCCCGGCCACTGAGGCTCTTGGCCGTGCGTCCGACGTAGAGCACCGTCTGCTGCGGCAGCCAGAACGAGGCCAGCCGCTGCGCGAGCTGCGTGGGGGTGGGGCGTTCCCCGTCCAGCCGGAGGCCGGGCACCCGTTCGATCCACGCCTTGACGGCAGTGATGTCGATGGGTGCCTCGTCCGACCGCCCTGCCATCTCCACGAGCAGGACGCCGGGCTCTCGGCTGCGCACCTGCTCGCCCCACCGGGTCGGGCCGTCGGACATCAGGTCGAGCGAGCGCAGGAGGGCGACGGCCGAACGAGGGGAGGGCATCGACTACAGGGTGACACAGCGCGCCACCATGTGCCTCGATCGCGTGGCATCCCGCGTGCGATCGCCGTATCCTCTCGGCCGATCCCACGGCGACCGGGGCCAGCCGTGTCCGACGATACGAGGTGCTGTCCGGTCATGTCAGCCATCCCCGTCGCAGATCCGCCGCGTGATGTCCTGCGCCGGGACGAGGCGGCGGCACGCGCCGCGCGCGTGCGGGACGTGCGGTACGACCTCGCGCTCGAGCTGACCGCCGGGGAGGGCCACTACACCGGCCGCACGATCGTCGCGTTCGAGCTGCTGCCCGGTGAGGGCGCGGTCTGGCTGGATCACACGGCGAGCGCCGGCGACCCCGTGGTGCTGGTGAATGGCGAGCCACTCGCCGACCCCCAGGTGGGTCATCGGATCGTGCTGCCGGACGGCCTGCCGGCGGGACGGGTCGAGGTGCGCGTGGATTACCGGCATGCCTACGACAGCACGGGCGACGGGTTCCATCGATTCCTCGACCCCGAGGACGCCACCGAGTACGTGTACTCCAACTTCCAGCCGTTCGAGGCCCACCGCCTGTTCCCCTGCTTCGACCAGCCCGACCTCAAGGCCTGCTTCCGGGTGACCGTCGACGCGCCGGCTCACTGGAGCGTGGTGAGCGCGACCCGTGCGACCGTGGAGGAGCTGCCCGCGGGGGACCGCCGCCACCGGTTCGCGGAGACCCCGCCCATCAGCAGCTACCTGCTGCCGGTCATCGCGGGGGAGTGGCACTCGGTCCACGAGGAGCGCGATGGCCTGTCGCTGGGGCTCTACGCGCGCCGATCGATGGCCCGGTTCCTCGAGCGGGAGGCAGGGGAGCTGTTCGAGATCACCCGCCAGGGGTTCGCGTGCTACGCCGCGATGTTCGACCAGCCCTACGCGTTCGGTGACAAGTACGACCAACTGTTCGTGCCCGAGTTCAACGCGGGCGCCATGGAGAACGTCGCGGCGGTCACGTTCCACGACTCCTTCCTGTTCCGCGACCCGCCCACGGAGCCGGAGCGCCTGACCCGGGCCGAGGTGGTGCTCCACGAGCT
>JBEVIK010000055.1:0-5525 GCA_040510715.1 Candidatus Limnocylindrales bacterium | reverse complement strand
GCAGCAGCACCTCCGGCTCCACCGCGAGGGCACGGGCCAACGCCATCCGCTGGCGCTGGCCACCCGAGAGCTGGGCGGGATAGCGGTCGGCGAACTGCTCGATCTGGACCAGCCGCAGCAGCTCCGAGACGCGTGCCTTGACCTCCGCCCTGGGACGCTTCCGGATGGTCAGCCCGAAGGCGACGTTGTCCCGCACCGTCATGTGCTTGAACGGCGCGTAGTGCTGGAACACGAAGCCGATGCCCCGCTTCTGGGGCGGGATGCGGGTCACGTCGCGGTCCCCCAGCCAGACCGTGCCGGTATCGGGTGTCTCGAGCCCGGCGATGATGCGCAGCAGCGTGGACTTGCCGCTGCCCGACGGCCCGAGGAGCGCGGTCAGCTCACCATCGGGGATGTCCAGCGAGACGTCGCGGAGCGCCTGGAAGTCGCCGAAACGCTTGCCCAGGCCGTCGACACGGATCGCCATCAGGCACGTCCTCCGGATGCCGCATCGGTCGCCGGTGCTGGCTCGAGGAGCAGCCCTTGCGGCTCCCCGTCATCCGGCCCGCGGCGGCGCAGCCGACCGGATTGGTACACCTGCATCCCCAGCAGGACCAGGAGCGCCATGCCGGCCAGCACGATCGACGCGGTGTAGGCGCCGGCGATGTCGAAGGCCTCGTAACGCTCCTGGACGTGGGTGGTCAGGCTGATGGTCTTGCCCGAGAGCTTGCCCGAGACGATGGCGACCGCTCCGAACTCGCCCAGCGAGCGCGCGGTCGTGAGGATGACGCCATACACGACGGCCCAGCGGATGGCCGGCAGCGTGACCCGCCAGAAGGTCCGCATCGGACCCGCTCCGAGCGTGGAGGCGGCCTCCTCCTGGTCGGTGCCGATCTCGCGGAGGACGGGGACCACCTCGCGGATGACGAACGGGAGGCACACGAAGATGGTCGCGAGGATCATGCCCGGGACCGCGAAGATGACGCTGATGCCGAGGTCGGACAGGAAGCCGCCGATCGGGCTGTTGGCGCCGTACACCAGGAACAGCGAGAGTCCGATGACCACCGGCGAGAGGGCGAACGGCAGGTCAACGAGGGCATTGAGCAGCGCCCTGCCCGGGAACCTGCGGCGCGCGATGGCGAGGGCCGTGATCACCCCCATCACGGTGCAGATGGGCACGGTGATGACCGTGATCTGGACCGTCAGCCAGAACGCCGACTGGAACGCCGGCCGCCCGAGAGCCTGGAGGACCGGCCCGACGCCACCCTCGAAGGCACGCACGAAGACCATCGCGACGGGCAGGACGAGCAGGAGCGCCAGGTACAGCAGCACGATGCCGCGCACCGTGAGTCGTGCGGCGCGTGCGGTGCCGGCGTTGGCCTCGACCGGGCGCGCGCCCGTGGCAGCGGCGCTGGACGCGGAGGTCATGCCGCCTCCGAGTGCCGGCTGATGCGGCGTCGCAGCACGTCGAACGTGGTGAGCAGGACGAGCGACACCACCAGCAGGAGCACCGAGACCGCCGCAGCCGCGCTGGGCCGATCGCCCTCGACGAGCCCCTTGATGTAGACCGAGGCGACCTCGGTCTTCAGGGGGATGTTGCCGGAGATCAGGACGACCGAGCCGAACTCACCCATGCATCGCGCGAACGCGAGCGCGCTGCCCGTGAGGATCGCAGGGAGCAGGTTCGGCAGCACGATGCGGCGCAGGACGGTCGGTGCGGACGCACCCAGCGACGCCGCGGCTTCTTCCATGTCACGGTCGAGCTCCAGCAGCACCGGCTGGACCGACCGCACCATGAACGGCAGCGTCACGAACAGCAGCGCGATGATGATCGACACGGGGGAGTAGGCGATGTTGATGCCGAACGGGCTGCGCGGCCCGTAGAGGGCAAGCAGCGTCAATCCCGTGACGATCGTGGGCAGTGCGAAGGGCAGGTCGATGAGGCTGTTGATGATGGCCTTGCCCGGGAAGTCGTCCCGGACCAGGACCCACGCCACGAGGGTCCCCATGACGACGTTGATGAGCACCACGATGGTGGAGGTGACGAACGTGAGCTGGAGCGCCGCCAGCGCCTGCGGCGTCGTCACGGCGGCGATGAACGCCTCCAGGCCGTCCCCGAACGACTGCCACAGGAGGGCCGCGATGGGGATGAGGACGATGAGCCCCAGGTAGGTCGCGGCGAGGCCGGGACCTAGCAGGCCCCGGCCGTCGTACGAGCCGATCGTGCCCGGCCGCTGCTGCGGCCGGGCGTTCACGGCACTCGTCAAGACTCGATGCCCAGGTTGGCGAAGATCTGGGCCATGACGCCGGTATCCGGATCGAAGAACTTGGGACGCGCCTCGGCCCAGCCACCCAGGTCCTCGTCCACCGTGGCGAGATTCGCGGGCGTGGCGAAGTCGGGGAACTGGGCGAGCACGTCCGGCAGCTCCGGCCGGAACCCGTGCCGTCCGTACACCGCCTGCGCCTCCGGCGTATACAGGAAGTCCGCGAACGCCTTCGCCTGGTCGGGGGCGTCACCCACGAGCGTCGTCGCGAGCGAGTTCTCGATCAGCAGCGTGTTGGCAGGTACGACGTACTGCAGCGGCTGTCCGGCCTGCTGGGCGAAGATCGCCTCGTTCTCGTAGCCGATGAGCACGTCGCCCTGACCGGCCTGGAGGAAGGTGTTGAGGGCGTCGCGGGCGCTCGGGTCCCACACCTGGACGCGGGCCGCGAGCTTGTTGAGGAAGTCGATCGCCTCCTCCTCGGTCTTGCCGGCATCGATCTGCGCCTGGTAGGCCGCGAGGATGTTCCACTGGGCGCCGCCCGAGGTGATGGGGTTGGGCGTGATGACCGTGACGTCCTCGCGGATGAGGTCGTCCCAGGACTGGATGTTCTTGGGGTTGCCGGGACGGACGTCGAACACGACGATGCTGTTGTGGACGATGCCGTTGTACGGGTTCTCGTCCCAATCGTCGGCGACGATGCCCGGCTCCACGAGTCGCTCGATGTCGGGCGGCAGCGCAAGGGCGAGCACATCTGCTGGCAGTCCTGCCTGCACCGCCCGGCTCTGGTCGCCGGAACCCGCATACGACTCCTCGAACGTGACCCCCTGCCCTGCCGGGGTCGCCTGGAACAGCGGGATGAGCTCCGCGTAGGCCTCTCGTGGCGTGGAATACGCGACGAGGGTCACGGCGCCCGGCGTCGTCGCGAAGCTCGGTGCGGGCGTGGGCGCCGCATCCTGGGCGACGGCGCCGCCGGCGATGGCGAGCGAGAGCCCGATCCCGAGTGACCCGATGACCAGTGGTCGTCGATGACGGTTCACGATGCCTCCTATATACCTACTATACATCCTGTTCCCATAGGACCGACCGACAATGCGGCGGGACGACTGCCGGGGCGCTCCCCAACGCGAGTTCGTGCGGTTTATACCACATTGTCTACCAAGGTACTTGTAAACGCGCAGCCGGACAGGGTCAGGAGACCCGGCCGCCCACCGACAGCACCGGTTATCGTCCGAACGTGTCGTTCCCCGGTCCCCCTGGCCCGCGATCGTCCGGTCGCTCTTCCTCGATCCTGCTGATCGTCGCCGCACACCTCGTCGCGTCGCTCGCGGCCGCGATGCTGCTCGTGGTCCTCGCCGTCGCGGCGTTCGAGGCATCGGGGCCCGCAGGCGTGGCGATCCTGACCATCGTCCAGCTCGTTCCGACGCTCGTCGTGGTCCCCCTCGTGTCGCGGGCCGCGACCGCCCGGACGCGACGCAAGGCGCTGCTGGCCGCGCAGCTGGTGGGCGTGCTGGGCGCGGGCACGCTGGGACTGGCGCTGCTCGCCGACGCCGGGACCCTGGTCGTGTACCTGCTGGCAGCGGTGTCGGCGGCGAGCACGACCACGGCCTGGGCGCTGACCGTGGCGTGGCTGCCCGCGCTGGCGGCCAGCCCGGGGCAGCTCGTCGCGTCGAACGCCGCGTGCATGGCGGCCGAGGGTATCGGCGGCCTCGCTGGTCCTCTGCTTGCCGCGGCACTCCTCGCCCTGGCGGGTCAGCCGTCGGTCGCGTTCGTCGCGGCACTCGGCTCGGTCGCGGCGGTGGTGCTCACATGGCTCATCAGGGCTCCGGCTGGGCTCCCGGATCCGCGGGGCATCGAGTCTCCGACGATCTCGTCCGGGTTCGGGCGGCTCATCCGCGAGGCGACGGCCGGTCTGGCCGTCCTCGTGCGCAGCCGTGGGCCACGGCTGGTGACGGTGGCCCTGTTCGCGCAGACCGTCGTGCGGGGCTCGCTCTCGGTGCTCCTGGTGGTCGTGGCCATCGAGGTCCTCGGCCTCGGCGAGCCGGGCGTCGGGCTGCTGACCGCGGCCATCGGGCTGGGAGGCCTGGTGGGTGCCGCGGTCGCGGTGCCCATCGCCGGCGACCGGCCTCTCGGACCGCTCGTTGCGGTCTCGCTCGTCGGCTGGGGGCTGCCCATCGCCATCCTCGCGTTCGTCTCGACCACCCCGGCTGCGCTCGTGCTGCTGGGCGTCGTGGGCCTCTCGAACACCCTCATCGACGTCGCGGGGCTGGGCCTGCTGCAGGGCTGCATCGCCGACCGTGACCGGGCCCCGGCCATGGCGGCCGTGCGCGCGGTGGCCGCGACGGGGGTGGCGCTGGGAGCGGTGGCCGCATCGGTGATGCTGGCGGTCGTGCCCACCGCCGCGGTGCTCGTCGTGACCGGTGCGCTGCTGCCGTTGCTGGTGGTCCTGCTGTGGCCCTCGTGGCGGTCGCTCGACCGGCACCTGCTCGTGTCCCGGGACCAGGTCGCGTGGCTGCGCCGCTGTCCGCTGTTCCGGCCGCTCTCCCTGGCCCAGCTCGAGCAGCTCGCCGCCGGGACCACGGAGGCGGCCTTCCCGGACGGCGCCGTCGTCATCCGGCAGGGCGACGTGGGTGATGCGTTCTACCTCGTGACCGAAGGGCGGGTCGAGGTGCGCCAGGACGGCGCCCTGCTCGATACCCTCGGGCCGGGCGGGTCGTTCGGCGAGCTGGCGCTGCTGCGGGACGTGCCACGGACCGCGACGGTCACCGCCATCGGCGCCGTGACCTGCTACCGCATCGAAGGCACCACGTTCATGTCGGCGGTGTGCGGCGACCCATCGAGCGGTGCCCTCGCGGCGGACCTGGTGGCACGCTTCCTGCCCGCGGGGTAGTGGCACGCCTGGGACGAGGGCGCGGCGATCGTGGGCGCCGTTCGCGTAGGCTGCGACGCATGGCAGCCATGACACCGGCCGACCGCCGCTGGAAGCTCGGCTACAACACGCTCACGTGGGCCGAGACGCGCGATCCCGACCTGGAGCGGGTCTTCGCGACCATCCGGGAGTCGGGCTGGGAGGGCGTCGAGCTGCTCGACAACGACGCCAACTGGAGCGGCCCTCCGTCGCGTGTCCGGGGGATGCTCGAGCGAGTCGGTCTGCGCGCGGTCGCGATGCTCGGCGTGGTCCAGATCGACGACGCGCGACGAGCGCGCCAGCTGGAGCTCCAGAAGCGGATGATCGACTACGGCGCCGAGCTGGGCTGCGAGGCTTACGTGTTCATCGGCGGGGAC
>JBEVIK010000054.1:0-5636 GCA_040510715.1 Candidatus Limnocylindrales bacterium | reverse complement strand
CGGCCGGGAGATCCCTTCGCCGGTCGTTTCGACCAGCGGGTGGTCAGGCGTCCGACGCATCGACGCCCGACGCCGGCGGCGCCCGACGCACCGGCGGTGCCCTATGCGGCGGAGGCGCCCGACGCCGGCGGTGCACCGGCGCCCGACGCCGGCGGCGCACCGGCACGCGGCGCGAACGCCGGGCCGCGCAGCCCCCGCCACGCGATGGCCGCTCCCAGGAGGAGGAGCCAGGCACAGATCACGAACAGCGCGGGTCCACCCAGCGACCCGTACACGACACCCGCGAACGGCCCCGCGACGATGGCCGCCAGCCCGCCTCCCACGAACCGAGCCATCGACTGGCCAGTGGCCCGGAGCGCGTGCGGCAGGACGGCGCCCACGATGAGCACCACCGCCGTGTAGCGCAGCACATATGAGACGCCACCCAGCCCGTTGACGAGGGCGATGAGCACGGGCTCCTGGACGAGGGCGATGACCAGCGAGATGGCGCCCGCCAGCAGGAGGCCCAGGACGTACAGGCCGCGCAACCCGAGACGTTCGCTCATCCAGCCGGTGGCCGGGAACAGCGGCACCTCGATGATGGCGGGGATCGCCGCCGCGAGGCCGATGATCACGGCGCCGCCGCCCAGGTCGGTGATGAGGATGGCCGTGAATCCGCCCGACGCGCCGTTGACGATCCATTCGAGGAAGGTCGCGACCAGGAGGGGCACGAGCACCGGCGCCACGGCGAGGGCCCGGCGGAGCTCCGGCAGGAGCGGTTGGCGCGGGCTCGCGCCTGGTGACCCACTGCGTCGCCACGATCGTCCGTGCCGCGGTCGGGCCGTGACGACCACGATGAGCAGCGAGCCGACCACGAACGGGACGAGGATGCCGCTGGGTCCCGCGACGGCGTAGAGCACGCCTCCCGCGAGCGCCGTCGCTGCCCAGCCGACCGACATCCAGAGGCGGAACCGTCCGTACCGCCGGGCGGCCTCGCCGCCCAGCGCCTGGAGCACGAGGGCATCAGAGACGGGCTCCCACGACGCCATCCCGAAGGGCATCAGGACCACGCAGGCGCCGACCACGAACGGATCGCCCTGGCCGGCGATGAGGACGACCCCGATGACCGCCGCGACGAGTGCCGCCAGGGACATGCTCCGTTCGCGGCCCAGCGGCCCATCCGCGAGCAGCCCCCACGTGGGGTACGCGACGAGGGCGACGAGCGCCCCGGCCCCGAACACCGTGCCGATGGCGACCGTGTCGAGCTCGTTGTCCAGCAGCAGGAGCGGCAGGAACGGGTAGAGCAGCCCCATGGTCCCGCCGGCCAGGCAGCACAGCACCCGCAGACGACGGAAGGACACGATCGCAGCGTAGGGCCCGGCGGGTGGGACCGCATGCCGGTCGCGGGACGGTCCGATGGGTATCCTCCGGCCATGGCCATGCATCCGTTCCAGCTGCTCGAGGTCTTCGCCGCGACGCCGGGGAGCGGCAACCTGTTGCCGGTCGTCCTCGACGCGGACGGCGTGTCCGACGAGCGGATGGCGCTCGTGGCGCTCCGGATGCGCCAGTCCGAGACATCGTTCGTGCAGGCCGCGACCGAGCCGGGCGCGAGCTACCGGCATCGCATCTGGACGGTGGTCGAGGAGCTGCCGTTCGCGGGTCATCCGTCGGTCGGGACCGCGGTCGCCGTGGCACTCCACCGCGGCGAGGGCACGGCTGTCTATGTCCAGCAGACCGGCGCCGGGCTCCAGCGGCTGGACGTGACGATCGCGAGCGACCGACGCAGCGGCCATGCCGCGCTCCACCAGCCCCCACTCCAGCTGGGAGCGGTGGTGGACCCATCGGACCTCCTGCGGGCATTCGGGCTCGATGCCGCCGACGCGCACCCCGGCCTGCCCGCCCAGGTGGTCTCGACCGGGCTGCCGGCGCTGGTGATCCCGCTGCGCGACGTGGCGGCCCTCGGCCGGGTGCGCATGGATCCGGGGCCCGTGGCCGCCGCGCTGGCGGCCCTGCCGCTCGGCGATGCCGGCGCCCACAAGGCGCTCAACTGCTACTTCGCGACGCCCGTCGGCGGGACCCACCACGACGCGGCCGAGTGGCGCACCCGCTGCCTGGCCCTCGACCTGCCGGGCTACGAGGACCCCGCGACCGGGTCGGCGGCGGGGCCATTCGGGGCATGGGTCGCGCTGCAGGGCGGCCGACGACGGATCCTGGTCATCCAGGGTGTCGAGATGGGCGACCGCAGCGACATCCAGGTCGATACCGCCGAGGGCATCGTCATCAGCGGCCAGGTGCTGGTGCGCGCCACCGGCTCCATCGAGCTGTAGCAGCGCACCGTGGCGGATATGTCGGCGTTCCTGCTCGTGGCGGGGGTCGTGGTCATCACCCCCGGACCCGACATGGCGGTCGTCGCGCGCAACGCGCTCGCGGGCGGGCGTGGAGCGGGCATCGCGACCACGCTCGGCATCGTCACCGGCCTCGTGGTCTGGGCGACCGCGGCGGTGCTGGGGCTCGCGGCTCTCCTGCGCGCGTCGTCCGAGGCCTGGACGGTCATCCAGCTCCTCGGCGCGGTCTACCTCGTCGTGCTGGGCGCCCAGACGCTATGGGCGACATGGGCCCGGAGCGCCCCGCCCGCTGGCTCGCCGCGCCGGCGTGTCGGCATCCCGACGGGATCCCCGTTCCGCCAGGGCCTGCTCACGAACCTGCTCAACCCGAAGGTCGCGCTGCTGTTCACGAGCTTCCTGCCGCAGTTCGTGACGCCCGGACCGGACGCCGCCCTTGAGACCGCCGTCCTAGCTGCCGCCTTCCTTGCGATGGGCCTCATCTGGCTCATCGGGCTGTCCGTGTTCACGACCTCGTTCGGGGACCTGTTGCGCCGTCCGCGCGTGCGCAGGGGGATGGACACCATCACCGGAGTGGTGCTCGTGGCGCTGGGGCTGCGCATGGCGACCGAGGTCGGTCGCCGCGGCTGACCCCGGCCGTCGCGCTACGAGCGGAACAGCGCGGCGTAACCATTGAGGGCGGGCTGACCGCCGAGGTGCGCGTACAGGACGTTCGCGTCGCGGTCGATCTCGCCCGAGGCGACCATGTCGATGAGCCCCGCCATCGACTTGCCTTCGTACACCGGGTCGGTGATCATCGCCTCCAGCCGACCGGCCAGCCGGATGGCCTCCAGGGTCCGCTCGTCGGGGATTCCGTAGATGCCCGCGTGATAGCGCTCGTCGAGGATGACCTCGTCATCGCGCAGCTCGCGTCCCACCTCGATGAGCGCAGCCGTCGCGCGGGCGATGCGCGCCACCTGGTCGCGGGTCTCGGCTGGCTTGGCCGAGCCGTCGATGCCGATGACCCGGCGCGGTCGATCCTGCGCCGCGAACCCGGCGATCATGCCGGCCTGCGTGGACCCCGTGACCGAGCACACGATGATGGTGTCGAAGAACACGCCGAGCTCGCGCTCCTGGCGCTGGACCTCCATCGCCCAGCCCGCGAAGCCCAGGCCACCGAGTCGATGGTCGGACGCTCCCGCCGGGATCGCATACGGGGTGCCTCCGGAGGCCTCGATCTCCACCAGCGCCTGCTCCCAGCTCTCCTTGAAGCCGATGCCGAAGCCCGCCTCCACCAGCCGGACATCGGCGCCCATGATCCGCGACAGCATGATGTTGCCCACCCGGTCGTAGACCGCGTCGGGCCAGTCGACCCAGCTCTCCTGGACCAGCACACACTTGAGGCCGAGATGCGCCGCGGTCGCAGCGACCTGGCGGGTGTGGTTCGACTGGACACCCCCGATGGACACCAGCGTGTCCGCCCCCTGCTCGAGCGCGTCGGCGGCGAGGTACTCCAGCTTGCGGACCTTGTTGCCACCGAACGCGAGCCCGGAGGCCACGTCCTCGCGCTTGGCCCACACCCGGGCGCCACCGAGGTGCCTGGTGAGGCGGTCGAGCCGCTGGATGGGCGACGGGCCGAAGGTCAGCGGGACACGCGGGAAGGCATCGAGGATCATGTCCGCGAGTGTGCGCCGATCGGGCCGGCGCGGGGACATGGAGCGGCCCCGGTGGCCAGGGAGGACCACCGGGGCCGGGAGGAGCGACCCGTGGGAGCGGGTCAGAACATGGATTCAGTCACCCTGGCCGACGGGGATGGTCCAGCTCAGGGCGAGGCTCGGACCGATGGTGGCCGCCTGGACCCAGTCGGTGACGGGCTTGACCGCGGCATACGCCTCGGCGGGCGGGAAGGCCGCCGCGATGTCCGGCGGCAGGACCACGTCGTCCCGGATGGGCCGTGCGTACTTCTTGGCCTGGATGATCTGGCCCTCCTCGGAGAGCACGTACTCCAGCAGCAGCTTGGCGGCGTTCGGATGCGCGCCGTAGGTGTTCAGGAGCGCGACGTACGGCGCACTCGTGGTGCCGTCGCTGGGGATGACGACCTCGATGGGAGCGACCCCCGCGAGCTCGTCGCGCATCGGCAGCCCGATGTAGTCCCACACGATGCCGACGCCGATCTCGCCCTTCTCGAGGTTCGCCTGCGTCGGTGCCAGCGGCGACAGGTTGCCCGCGTCGTTGAGCTGCTGGAAGAAGTCGATGCCCGGCTGGATGTTGGTCTCGTCACCACCGTGCGCGAACGCCGCGGCGAGCACCGCGAACTGGCCCTGCGCGGCCGCGATGGGATCGCTGATGGCGACCTTGCCCGCCAGCGCCGGGTTCTTGAGGTCCTCCCAGGTCTGGGGCACGAAGCCGCCCGTCGCGTCGGGGTTGACCGCGAACGAGATCGTGCCCTGGTACCAGCCGTTCCAGCAGCCGTCAGGGTCCTTCGCGTAGTCGGGGACCTCGTCCCAGACCGTGGGCTTGTAGCAGCCCGCGACGCCGGCCTCCTTGGCGATGGGCCCGAACAGGATGCCGATGTCCCCGATGTCCGCCACCGGGTTGTTCTTCTCGGCGTCCATCTTGGAGATCTCCTCAGCGCTGGACATGTCGGTGTCCGTGTGCGTGAGGGGCGTCCCGGGTGCGCCGTACAGGGTCGTGAAGTTGGCGAAGATCTCGCCGAAGTTGGTCCAGTCGTCGGGCATGCCATAGCTGTTGATGGCGCCCTCGGTCTGGGTCGCGGCGATGAGCTCCGCGATGACCGGGTCACTGGCGTCCAGGGGCGCGGTCGCTGCCGATGGCGACTGCGCCGTGGCGCCGATGCCCGCGAGGGGCACCAGCATCGCTGCGCCGAGCAGCGCGGCAAGGGATCTCGTGGCGCGCAACGGTCACTCCTTCCTGCCGTCCCAGCGCGTGACGGCAACCGTCGATGGGGCACCGGCGCCGGTCGGACGCCGAACCATAGACGTATGATGTCCTACGCCTCGCTCTCACGGTAGGCCGGTGTCCCCCACGCGTCAACCCTCGTCGTGTCAACGAACGATCATCGCTCCGGCAACGACGCGGCAACGTCGATGAGCCATGCAGGAGACCCATGAGCGACCTCCGCATCAGTGGCGTCGTCAAGCGCTTCGGACAGGTGACGGCGGTGGACGGCGTGGACGTCCACGTGGCACACGGCCACCTGCTGTCACTGCTCGGGCCGAGCGGTTGCGGCAAGACGACCCTGCTGCGCATCATCGCGGGCCTCGAGCAGCCGGACGCCGGCACGCTCGCCATCGGCGGCGAGGACATCACCGACGT
>JBEVIK010000053.1:0-3145 GCA_040510715.1 Candidatus Limnocylindrales bacterium | reverse complement strand
CGAGCGCGCCCAGGAACAGGCGCTGCTCCGAGGGGCCGCCGTAGCGGACCCGGTCGACCCACACGGCCGCGGCGATGATGGCGGTCGCGAGCGCGTAGCCCGTGAGCAGGCTCACCACGACCGCGGCACGCGTCACGCGGTCCCGGAACACGATCGGATCGAGGAACGGCTCGGGCGTGCGGCGAACGTGGTGGACGGTGAGCAGCGTGGCCGCGACGCAGGTCACCGCGGCGATGAGGCCCCAGGGCGGGCCGTCCGAGCGCTCTCCCAGGGTGGTCAGCGCCACCAACCCCGACGCGAGGGCCGTGGTCACCAGCGCGGCACCCATGACGTCGAGCGAGCCCGGCCGGGTCTCCCGTTTCCAGCCCCCCGCCGCGGCCCACGTCCAGACGATGGCCACGAGTGCCGCCGGCGCCCCGAGGTAGAAGATCCAGCGCCACGCCGGGACCATCAGGTCGAATGCCATCCGGCCGCCCAGGCCGGCCCCCACGAGCGCGGGCCCGAGGTCGAAGTGCTCGAGGACCGTGGCGCCCACGAACGGCCCGAGCGCCATGCCCAGGAAGTTGGATGCGCTCACCGCGCCCAGTGCCCGCGCCCGGGCGTCGCCCTCGAACAGCTGGCTCGCGCCCGCGGTGGCGAGCGGCAGGATCGCGCCGCCACCCAGGCCCTGGACCACGCGGGCAGCGACCAGCGTGTCGAGCGAGCCGGCCGCGCCGGACAGCAGCGACCCGAGCCCGAACAGGCCGAGGGCGACCATCAGCAGGCGAGGCAGCCCGAAGCGGTCGGCGGCACGACCGGCGAGCGGCATGACCGCGATGTAGGCGAGCAGGTACCCGTTGACGACCCAACTCGCGCGACGCAGCTGGGTCCAGTCGGCGAGGTCCTCGACGAGCGACGGCAGCGCCACCGATACCGCGATCAGCTCGATGCCCACGATCGCCGATGCGAGGCACAGGACGCCCAGCAGGACCAGGCGGTCATCGCGGCTCACGGGCGCGATGATGCGCCCTCGCCGTCAGACGGTGGTGGGCGCGGGGTCACCCAGGGTCAGCAGCCTCCCGCCCCGCTGGAGGTGCAACGAGCGCTGCGTCAGCCCGGGCACCTCGGCGCACCAGCGCGCGACCATCTCGCGCTCGTCCGGCCGGGAGCCGTCGTCCACGATGATCGTCGCGCCGGGCGCGAGCCGGTCGAGCAGCGCGGGCAGCGCCGGGTATCTGGCCAGCGGCCCGGTGTCGCCGGGTGGGCCATCCACGAACAGCAGCTCGATGGGCCCTGTGGCCGGCAACCCCTCGAGGTCGTACCAGGACCATGTGCCATCGCCGACCGGTACGTCCACCAGGGGGGCGTCCACGACCGTCGCGCGGTGGGCGAGCCCACGGCTGGCGAGGAGCTCGCGTGTCGCGCTGGCGTAGGACGCGAGGTGCTCCAGCGACCACAGGTGGCCGGCACCGAGCCGTTCGAGGCAGGCCGCGATGATGACCGTGGAGGTCCCGCTCCCGGTCTCCACGAGGACCGCCGGTCGCCGCGTCATGATCACGCTGGCGAGCTCCCGGAGGAGGTCCGCCGACGCAGCCCAGTCCCTGGTCGAGGGCACCGAGATCCGGCCGTCGAGCGTGTCCCGGATCGCGGCGAGCGCTTCCAGCTGCGCATACACGCGGGCGGTCTCGCGCAGCACCAGTCGTGCCTGGCGTTCCGCCTGCGCGTCCATGCGCTGCCGCAGCCGGCGGCGGATGCGGCCCATCTGGCGCTTGCGCAGCGTCGAGGCGCGGCCCACCACGAGCGCGATCGCGAGGACCGTCACCACGGGTGCGATCACGATCGCCGCGTCGAGCGACACCAGTCGGGCCACCAGGACCGCGGCTCCCGCAGCCAGCGCCGCGGGCAGCGCCACGCGCAGGCTCGGCTGGAGCCACGCACCGCTCGTGCGCCCGTCACGACCCCGCATGCCCATCCCCCCTCCCCAGCACCCTCGTCCCGCAGTCCGCCACTATGCCGTGTCCGGCCTCGCCCATGGTTGACGATCGTCCCCGTCCGCGTCTAGCATCAACTCATCCTTATATGAACCCCCGTTGATGCATACGCCACATCGCCGAGGACCCACGAGCACAGGAGGAGCCGCCAGGTGCCATCGCCAGCGCGCATCCGCTCGACCATCGCCACCATCACCTCCCCGCCCCAGGACCTGCGCGAGGTCGCGGTCGTCCACAAGGCGCTCTCGGATCCCACGCGGTTGCGCATGATCCAGCGCCTCGCCGAGGCGCCGGGCACGGTCACGGACCTGATGCGCCACGTGGACCTGTCGCAGCCGCTCGTGTCGTGGCACCTGCGGCGTCTCCGCGCGGCCGGTCTCGTCGAGACGCGACGCCAGGGTCGGGAGGTCATCTGCACCCTCGCGCCGGAGACGCTCGAGCGCTTCCACGAGCGGGAGCGTGAGCTCCTGGGGCTCGCGTCATGACCCCAGGACCGGCAGCACCCGCGCCGCCGCCGCCCTCGGCCACCCCCAAGCGGGACGCCGTCCGCCACATGGCGGACCCGCTCGCCCGTCGGATGGCGGCCGCGGGGCTCACGGCCAACCACCTGACGCTCATCGGCTTCGGCATCGTCATCGTGGGCGCCCTGCTCGCCGCCATCGAGTGGTGGCTGCTGGCGGGCATCATCGCCACCGCGGGCTCTGCGTTCGACATGTTCGACGGCGCGGTCGCGCGGGTGACCGGTACCACCAGCAAGCTGGGTGCCTTCCTCGACAGCACGTTCGACCGGTGGGGCGAGGCCATCGTGTACCTGGGCATCGTCATCGGCTGCTCCCGTGCCGGTTTCGACACGGGGGTCTGGCTGGCCACCGCAGCGATGGGCGCTGCGTTCATGGTCAGCTACGCCCGGGCGCGCGCGGAGTCCCTCGGCTTCGCACCGGGCAAGGGCATGGCCGCGGTCGGCCTCGCACCCCGCGAGGTGCGTGTCGTCATCCTCGGCATCGGACTCGTCGGCACAGGGCTCACCGGGGGCGTCGCGCCCGGCGCGACCGGCCAGACCATCCTGGGCGGCGCGCTCCTCGTCATCGCGGTCCTCGCGACCATCACCGTCATCCAGCGGATCCTCTTCACCGTCAAGCAGGCAGCCTCGGAGGTCGATCGTCCATGAGCAGCAA
>JBEVIK010000052.1:0-3093 GCA_040510715.1 Candidatus Limnocylindrales bacterium | reverse complement strand
ACATTCGGAGGCGCGGCGGGCCTCACCGCGGACGATGCGTTCCGCGATCGGCTGGACGACCTCGACCACACCTCGGGACCCGTCGCATCCCCCGGCGCGTCCGGCCCCCTGCCGAGTCCAGCGACCGCGCCTGCGCCGGTCACGGGATCCGGGCTCGGCGACCAGCTCGACCTGTCCAGCCTGCCCGGCCGGATGACCACGTTCCTCAACGGCTGGCTGGCCCTCGCGCTCGAGCACCATGCCGCACCCGAGCCAGAGCTGGTCGCCCTGACCTACGCACCGCTGTATGTCGCGGCGCTCGCCAGTGTCCGCCCCGAGGCGCTCGACCTGCGCGCGCCGTTCTCGCCCGCCGACCTGCGCCTCGGGATGCTCGAGGTCACCCTCCTGACCGCCGGCCTCCGCGCACCGCTGGCGTACGCGCAGGCTGGGATCCTCGATGTCGCGGAGGGACCTCGGGTCCACCTCGCGTCGTGGCGGGTGCCCCGTACGAGCGCGCCGGACGTCGCGCACCAGTCGTTCTCGGACTGCGACGAGCTCAAGCAGATCCTCGACAGCCGGGTGCCCATCTCGACCGCGATCGGCCTCGAGGGCAAGGCCTTCATCAAGTCCATGGTCCAGCGTTTCCTCGAGAACCTGTTCGGGGCAGCGACCACGTTCAGCCGCATGGTGGGCCCCGCGTTCAAGGCACTGGGCCTGATGTTCAAGATGGCGGCCCTGGTCATGCTGTACGAGCACACGCGCGTGGAGGTGCGCCTCGAGCCCGGGTTCGTCCACAAGCCCTCCGACCAGCCGCTCCTGGCGGCGGCCATCGTCGAGGCCGGCATCCCGGATGCCGAGTGGGAGCGCGCCAAACGGCAGCGACAGGACGACTTCTGGTCCAACGCGCTGCGGACCTGCGCCAGGCTCCTGGGGATGCCCGTCACGAGCGACCTCATCGACGTCGGCCGCGCGACGGACGACTGGGTGGTGCAGTGGGAGGTCACGAGCGGCCTCGAACGGCATGTCCTGGTGCCGGTGGACCAGCTCGTTGGCCAGGGCACGGTCGCTGGCCGCCTGGAGCGTCAGCTCGATCCCAAGGACGATCACACGGGTACGGACGAGCTCGTCCTGCACGTGCTCCCCGAGGCGCCGGAGAACCATCCCGGCATCGAGCACAGCGACCCCGTCGAGGTGTGCGCCCACGTCGTGCCGCGCGAGCCCCCGGGCGGCTTCAAGACCTTCATCTCTGCGGGCATGGCGGGCCAGGCACTGGCCGGCTCGAACCCGGTCAGTGGCCTGGTGTCGCTGGCCGCGGTCCTCAGCGACCTGCTGCTCGCGTGGTATCGCGAGGTCGCCACGCTCGACGCGTGCGGCAGCATGAACGTCACCTACCACGTGCCCCAACCGGGCGCATGGCGTGGGCGGATCCTGGTGAACTGGGAGTCGAACACGGAGACCATGCACAGCCGGGAGCTCACCGAGGGCTGGGGCACCGGGCCCCACGGCGAGACGGGGAAGGAGCTGACCCTGAGCAAGGTCCAGGACGACATCAAGGACACCCTGTTCGTGGGTGGCGAGGAGGACCCCCGCGAACCCGGCCTGGTGGCGCTGACCGGCCGATCGTACGTGCACGGTGTGGAGAACTTCTTCGACTACCACTTCTGGGAGGGCTACAGCGCGTCGTGCCAGTACCGGCAGGAGACGACCTTCGAGAACCTCGGCGGCGGCTTCACCTACGAGGGCGATGCGAGTGGCCGCCTGCAGCTGCGGAGCGACGGCAGCTACACCATCGACGTCCAGGGTGCATACCCCACCGGCGAGATCAGCGTCCCGGCGCGCATGACCGACGAGATCACCATCCTGAGCGGCGTCGAGGGCTGCCAATCGACGTCCTTCTCGGAGGATGCTCAGGGCTTCCCATTGGGGACGACGGTCCGCACCGACACGATCGAGGGGACGCTCGACCCCGCGGCCCCGAATGTCCTCAAGGGTTCCAAGCGGACCGAGTGGTCCGACGGGAGCGTGACCACCATCACCTGGGACCTCGTGCACAACGGCCCCATCCGGCTGCCCTGACGGCTCACGCCGGGCGCGGCGGCGTCGGCGGGCACGGGGTACCCTCACGGGGTACCGCACCGAGGATGCCATGCTGACCGTCCGCGACCCGATCCGGCGCCGCCAGCCCATCGAGCGCCCGCTCGACATCATCGGCCTCGAGCTCCTCGTGACGGTCTCCCAGGCGCTGCTCGCGGGGATCCTGCTGTCGTTGGCCGCGCAGCTGGGGGGTGACGCGCGTGCGTATGGCCTGCCCATCCCGGGGCTGCTCGCCGTGCTCGCGATCGTGGTCGGGGTCGGCTGGCTGCGGTGGCTCGTGGGTGGCTCCGGCTGGGTCATGGCCTCGGTGTGCCTGGCCACCGCGATCCTGACCGGGGCCCTGTGGCTCCTCTCCCTCCAGGACGCGAGCCTGCCGCGCGTCGCTTGGCTCGTGGGGCTCCTGGCGGCTGCCTGCGCCATCTACGGCCTGGTCGCGGGCGCGTTCCTCGACGGTCCGCACCGGGCCCACTGGAAGGGCGGCATCAGCCAGCCCCACCGGGGCGTGCCCGAGACCCGGGCGACCCCTGCACGCTTCTCGGCGCCGGTCCAGAAGGTCGTGGACGAGCGGCTCACCAACGTCCACCTGCCGCAGGTCAGCCTGCCCAGCGCGGCGCGCCTCAAGGCCGTGTCCATCCCGCGGCCGACGCGAAGCACGCCTGAGCCGCCCGAGGCGACCAGCGACGGTCTCTCGGCCGCCGCCGCGGTCGCACCGCATCCGCCGACGGGCGCGCACCTCGTGCCGAGCACGCCGGAGGTCATCCGGCCGGAGGTGCCGCCAGCCGGCGCGGCGCAGGCACCCGTCCGGTCGGAGGTGTCGCCGGTGGTCGAGCCGGCCGCGCCACCCCAGGTCGAGCCGGCCCCGGTGGTCGAGCCGGCCCCGGCGCAGGCGCCGAAGCCCGAGCCAGCGGCGGTGGTCGAGCCAGGCCCGGGTCCCAGCGACGCGACCGAGGTCGCGGCGGTCGCCGCCGATGTAGCCACCACGGCCGAACCGGATCAGGTCGTGGGGACGGCCACGTCGGA
>JBEVIK010000051.1:0-6082 GCA_040510715.1 Candidatus Limnocylindrales bacterium | reverse complement strand
ACCCGCGACCAGCTCGGACCCGGGCGTGGTGCCCATCGATCCGGCGGGCACCGGGGCGGGCTCGTGCCACCCCGTCTCGGGAGCCCATGAGCGGCGGATGTCGCGGACGCAGGCCATCGCCAGCTCGCGTGCGTGCTCCGAGCCGCGGTGCTCGATGAGCGCCGCCAGGCCACCGAGCCCCTCTCGCAGGTTGTGGGGCAGGAAGTTGACGTCGGGTCCGCCGGGCACCTCCCGATTCAGCGGGAACGCGACGGGTCCCGAGAACGCACGCCAGAGCGCCTGCTGGTTGCGGTCGATGAGCGACTCGTCCACGGCGAGCCCGAGGCTCCGCTCGGCAGCCAGCAGCGCGACGAGATGACGCCCGGGCACATGGGCTTCCGAGAACCACGGGTGGAAGACAAGGACCGGGTCCGGTGCGAGCGATGCCTCGAACCGGGGCCCGTCACCGGTCGTGGCGTCGTATGCCGCGCCCATCGCGTGGCATCCGAGGCGGACCGCGGACGCGAGGTCGCCCGTGTTGACGTCAGCCAGGCGCACCGTCCGCCCGGTCGATCCAGACGTGGAGGGGCTGCTCTGGGGACAGCTGGCACGGCTCCTCGAGGTCGAGGACGACCTCGCCATCCACGGTCAGCCGGCGGAGGTCGAACGAGCCGCCCGCGACCCGGATGCGCACCTCGAGGCGACCCTCCGTCCGACGTTGCCGGTACGTGCCCCAGGCCGTCCCGGCCGCGAACAGGCATCGGAAGTCGTCCTCGGACCAGCGCGGTGCGAAGCCCAGGGTGCCGGTCGCGACGTCCGCGGTGGCGCCGCTGAACGCCAGCAGCAGCGCCCAGCTGGACATGCTCCGGACGTAGTGATGCCCGCACTCCACCTCGTCCCATGGGTTGCGGCGGATGCCGTCGTGGCGGGCGTGGACAGCCCGCACGACATCGAGGCCCTCGTCCACGAGCCCCTCGAGCACCAGATGTGACGCGACCTGGTACTCGATACCCGTCCAGACCTCGTCCGAGTACACGAACGGCAGGCGCGGCCGCCCGCCCTTGGGCCAGCTGCACAGCACCAGCCCCGCCTCGTCGTTCAGGACATAGGTCCGCTGTGCGTTGACGTGGTCCCGGAAGTCACGCCGGAAGTCGTGCCGGAACACCGCCCCGATCGCGGAGCGC
Organism: Candidatus Limnocylindrales bacterium; assembly: GCA_040510715.1. Classification (GTDB taxonomy): domain Bacteria; phylum Chloroflexota; class Limnocylindria; order Limnocylindrales; family CSP1-4; genus JAFMJV01. The sequence goes on along the minus strand of JBEVIK010000051.1, from coordinate 4,919 downwards.
ACGTGGTCGGGCGGTAGCAGGTCGCCCAGCCCGAGCAGCCGCGCGTGGAGCTGCCCGAGCAGCTGGTCGGCGAGACAGCCCAGGCCATGCTGATAGCGATGGGCATCCACGTCCTCGATGCGCTGGACGTAGTCCTCCCCGTCCCACAGGAGCTCGTCCGTCCGCGGGCCGGCACGCTCGAACCGCGCCCTCGCGTCAGCGGCGACCGTCTCGTCGCCCATGACCCGTGCCAGCTCCTCGAGCGCCCGGAGACCCGCCAGGTAGTAGATGGCGGAGAGCGGGTTGGGCCCGTGGAGCTCGATGTCGTAGGTGTTGTGCTGCCGGCCGTCGGGGACGCCATCGCCGTCGGTGTCCCAGTGCTCGGCGGCGTAGCGCATCGCGCGCTGGACGCCCGGCCACAGCGGCTCCAGCCAGGCCCGGTCGCCGGACAGGCGCCACTCCCGCCAGGTCCGCAGGACCGTGCCCATCTGGCCGTCGATGGCCGCTTCGGGCCGCTGGTCGCCCCACGGCCACACGAACTCGCTGCCGAAGGGCCGATGGGTCCGGAAGCTCATGTACCCGGTGTCGTCGGTCTCGAGGGTGAGCTCGATGCGTCGCGCCTCCCGCTCCAGCGACGGGAACAGCGCGGACACGGTGTAGGCGTAGCTCCACACGTGGGTGCAGGTGCCCTCGCAGCTGCCCGCATCGTCGAAGCAGCCCTCGAAGCCATGGAACCGCCCATCCGCGAGCCGGAAGCAGGTCTGCGAACGGACCGGCACGATGTTGGCCGAGACCGCGTCGAGGACCTCCTCGGGCAGGGTGCTGTCGAACAGCAGGTCCCGGAACCGGCGGGTCGTGGCCTCGAGCCGCGGCATCTCCGCGACCAGGTGGCGTGCCGCGTCCCACGACGTCGCGAAGCGTGTGGCGTAGTGGTTGCGGATGCGCCCCTTCGCCGGATCGGGCCACCAGGCGTTGGTGCGGTTGGGGAACGACCACGTGAGCAGGAAACGGATGTCCACCGACGCTCCGGGCGCCAGGGCCGCGAGGGCACCCACCGATGCCGTGTCCGTGGTGCCGGGCTCGCTGGGCATGGGATAGCCCCGGTCCTCGAGCAGCCCGTCGGTGACCAGGTCATCCCAGAACGCCTGGAGGAAGTCGTACCACGCACCGCGCAGCCAGGCCGGCGCGATGGTCACGTCCGGGTGGGTCGTGGCGAGCGTCAGGTCGCCCGCGCGAAGGTCGATCGGGTCGATCGAGTCGCTGGACAGGAACACGCCACGCAGGCCGCCCTCGTCGCGGACCGTGGTGCGATTGCCGCCCAGACCGCCCGCCGCGAGGTTGCCGAACCCGTCGTATGCGAGCCCACCGATGGGGTTGATGAGCGAGCCCACGAGCGTGACCGAAACGGGCCCGTCCGCCCGGTTACGGAGGCTCCACGTGAGCACCGCGCCGGGGATCCCCGAGTCGTCGGGGTCGAGCGGCACGAGCGGGGTGAATGCCTCGAGCCGGACGTCCAGCGGCACATCCGGGTGCTCCAGCTCCACGGTCGCGATGGGGTACTCGCCCTCGAACGCGGACTGCGCGAAGCGCGGCAGGCCGCCCGCGGTGTTGGGGTGGTAGCCGTGCGACAGGTCGTGGGGCGGCGGGATGGGACCCTCCAGCACCTTGGCGATGGGCGGACCGTCGCCGACCTGGACGCGGATGCAGAAGAACGTGTTGGGGGAGCGGTTCCCCTTGGCGGGCCGGTCGCCCAGCTCCCAGTCGCGCAGGTCGCCCCGCGCGCCCAGCGAGACATTGCCGGTGCCGATGCCGCCGAGCGGGAACGCGGCGACCCGGTGGCGGTCGGTGAAGGAGCGGGTCACGTCTCGGACGTGCCCGCCGGCTCGATGTCGGCCTCGGTCATCCAGGCATGCCGCGCGAACGGTCCCTCGATGCCCTCTGAACCCTCGCCATCCGGCCGCGGCAGCCGCCGCTCGACGGGCAGCAGCCCGAACGGCTCGTGCGGCTCCGCCTGGTACCAGTAGGCGGTGCTGGACACGTCGTCCATGCGCTTGTTGGCGTGGCCGTGCTCGATGGTCACACGGATCGACTTCCGGAAGCGGACCGGGTCCTCGACATGGAAGCGGTACAGGGACACCTTGCCGGACCAGTTGGGACCGCCCGGCAGCGTGATCCCGTGATACGGCGCGCTGTACTCCTGGGTGGGGCACCACGACGTGTCGAAGTAGTCCTCGGTGCCGGTGCCGTGGAGGCTGGGCGGGAACGGCTCGTCGTCCACGAAGATCATGTCGTCGCCTTCGCCGTACCAGTTCCACTGGCGGGTGCGGCGCAGGTTGTGGATGTCGAGGTGGCAGCCCACGTAGTGACCCCGGCCTCGCGCCTCGAGGATGGTGTAGTTGCCGTCGCCCGTGGTGTTGTCGCCCCGGAACTCGTACTCCTCGTTGTCGATGCCGTCGTACTCGATGCCGTCCGTGGGGTCCTCCCGGCGCCACTGGGCATGGAAGAAGCCGATGCCCTCGGGCAGGGCGTCCAGCTCCTCGTAGTCCACGTAGTAGTAGAACAGCACCTCGGCGCTGGAGCACTCGCTGGTCGCCGTGATGCGGGCGCCCTTCGCGAACGGCATCGGGAACCAGCAGTTGAAGCCCTTGCCATCCTCGGGGCTCATCTGGAGCGGCAGCGCGCTGAAGTTGCGGGTCTGCGCGTGGCCCACCCCGAAGAAGTCGCCCACGGGCACGTTGATGGATGGCTCCGCCTCGCCGTCCCACCACGCCTTGAGCACCACCTTGCGCAGGAAGTCGGGCTCGTCGCAGGCGATGGTGACCCAGATGTGGCGCACGACCCCGGCCCCCGTGATGTCCGCGAGGACCGCCTCCTGGCCGGGCTGGATGTGGAGCCGGTCGTCGTTGCCGCCGGTGCGGTCCCAGCTCGAGGCTCGCCGCGAGGTGCTGTCACGGAGCATGGGCAGCCCGGACAGGGGGCTGCCGACGAGGGTCTCGAAGCGGTCCACGGCGAAAGGCTCCTTCCAGGGTGCGAGTGGTCAGGGCTCGAGGAAGCGGATGTGGCGGGCGGGCAGGCTGACCTCGGTGCCGTCGACGCGCGCGACCCGTCCCTGGTCGCTGACGTTGGCGACCAGCCAACAGGTGCGACCGTCGAGCGTCCAGGCACGAGCGAGGACGCTGGGCACGCGCATCGTGCCGCGCGTGTCGTACATGCTGTGGTCCTGCCCCGCGTTGTAGGCGTACCAGTCGGACTCGATGACGGGTGCCTCCACGGCGGGCGGTGGCAGCATCCGGCCGCGCGCCAGCCAGGGGTTGGCGGGGCCCACCCGGGTCCGGGCGACCTGGCCCAGGAAGTCCAGCTTCGCCGCGTCGATGCCGAAGCCGCGGGGGACGATGTTCGCGTACGACTCCGACACGTCCTCGGTCCAGCCGCCCACGTCCTCGAGCGGGCTGAACTCGCCGTTGACCTCCAGCAGCCCGCCCTCGAGGAGCACCGTCGCCGCGACCCAGTACCACGCGTCACCCGCCTCGGGCGACAGCTTGGCCCAGCCATCCATGCGCAGGGGTGCGCGCTCGCCGAACACGTAGGTGAGCAACGGGATCCGCTCCGCGCGCCCGTCGAGCAGCCAGTCCCGGAAGGGGACCGGCTCGAACGAGGCATACGGCCCGCCGTCCGCGCGGTGCTGGCTGAAGTCGAACAGGCCGATGGAGGTCTCGGTCATGACCTCGGTGCCCATGGGCACATAGCGGCCCGCGGCCTCGCTCATGGCCGAGCTGGTGGCGCGGTACATCCGTTCGAACAGGGCGGCCAGCGGCTCACCGGAGCCGATCGGGTGGTCGTGACCCTCAGCGAGGCACTGCATCAGCATGTTGTGCAGCGAGATGTCGTAGTAGATGGCGTCGGCGCCGTACTCCGCGGCGAGCCGCGCGTCCCGCTCCGCGTGCCAGTCGCGCCAGTAGGCGGTCCCCGGGCACATGAAGGGGAAGCGCATGATGCCCGGGTCCGTGGGGTCCGACTGCCCCGCGTGGTGGAGCATCCGGGACGCCAGCACCGGCTCGTCCGAGGCTTCGTCGTGGCCCGAGAGCAGGTCGAACTCGAAGGGCGCCCAGCGACCCCCATGGTCGGCGATGGCGCGCAGGTTCCCGGGGTGGAACACGGCCGGGAACCAGTCCTGGCGGCCACGCGGGATGTCGCCCTTGTAGTCGTGCCCGCGGGCCGCCCAATCGGGACCGAGCACGTGGAACACGGGGACGCCCGCCGCATCGCCCACGGCACGCAGCCAGGTGCTCCGGTCATGCCGCGCCGAGACGCCGAAGGTGCAGATGCCCACGTCCTCCCGGAGCCAGCGCGCCCGGGGACCGGCCTGTGCCCACGGCTGGGTGAGCGCCCAGGCGCGGTAGCGGTCGGCGGCATCGGTCCAGCGCCCGCCATCGAGCGCCGCGAGCACCACGGGGTATGCGGGCTCGAACGAGGCGCCCGCGACGAGCGCCGGTGCCTTGTGGGTGATGGACATCGTGAGGTGCTCGCCGTCGCCCGCCACGTCGAGCCACTTGAGGGCACGGCCCGCGTCCTCGGTGCCGAGCAGGAACCCACCCACGCCGCGCGCCTGGTACGCCAGGAGCTGCATCGTGGAGCCCGCGAAGCCCTCCGGGTACGGGTTCTGCTCGAGCCGGCGGTGGTTCTCGGGGTCCGGGGCGAACAGGTCCACGGGGTCATGGAACAGGAACCCGCTGGCATGGCTGTGGGTCAGCTCGTCCCGGCCCGGGCCGCCGAGGCGTCCGATGCCGCCCACGATGGGGTACCTGACGCGCTCGATGGTGGCCATGCCCCCGTTGCGCGCCGAGACGCGGAAGGTCAGGTCGTCGCCGCGCACCAGGATGTCCACGCCGACGGTGATGTCCCGCCCGGCGTCCCAGGTGAGGCGGAGGCCATCGCCCAGC
>JBEVIK010000050.1:0-11358 GCA_040510715.1 Candidatus Limnocylindrales bacterium | reverse complement strand
CACGCCCCGGAGCGTGGTCATCCGCCGCTGACGTCGCGTCACCAGCACTCGACGCGCGACGACCGGTATGCTCACCCGCGCGATCCGGGCATCACCTGCTCTCGACCGGATCGGCTCGACTGGAGGTTCTCGTGACGGTCCCCCATGGGCGCACGCGGCTCGTCGCTGTCGTCGCGACGCTCTTGACCGCCGCCCTGCCCGCGATCGCCTGGGCCCAGTCGCCGTCCTCCGCGGCGACCAGCCCTGCGCCATCGATCGCACAGCCCACGCCATCTGCGGCGCCCAGTGCTGCCCCCTCGGGCGCGCCGGGCGCTTCCCCCTCAGGCGCCGCGTCACCATCCGCGTCGTCCTCGCCGGGCCCCCTGTGGACGCCTCCCGCCGTGTCCGGGCCCATCGCGCTGCTGACCGCCGGTCTCGAGGGGGATGCCCGGGCCCTCGCCATCGAGGACGCCTTTGGCGCCACGCTGACCGAGGCGTGCCCCCAGGCGACGCTCGATGTCCGCACCGCGGACACACCCGAGCTCCAGGCCGAGCAGGCCACCACCGCGTTGACCGGCGGTGCCAAGGTCCTGGTCATCGACCCGGTCGATCCGGCCACGGCTGCGAGCATCGTGGACGAGGCACGTGCCGCGGGGGCCACCCTGATCGCCCTCGGTGATGCCATCACCGGGGCTGGCCCGGATCTCCAGGTCGCCTACGACGACGCCGCCTCCGGATCGATCATCGGCGAGGTGGTGGTGCAGGTCGCGGTCGAGGCGGCCGAGGCCGAGATCGAGACGACCGACGACGCGACGCCCCTCCCCAGCGACGGCCCCGTGGAGAACGTCGTGCTCATCGAGGGACCCGCCGACGATGCCGGGCTCGCGCAGTGGACCACCAAGGTCAAGGAAGGCCTGGGTGCCCGCGCGACCATCGTCCACGAGGCTGCGGTGGAGGAGCTGAGCGCCGCAGAGGGCCAGCGCGTGATCGGCGAGGCCATCGCCGCCGTCACCGCGGATGGCTTCGGTGCGGTCATCACGCCCAGCGACGCGGTCGCGGCAGGGGTCATCGCCGGGCTCCAGGAGGCAGGGCTGGTGCCCGCCGAGCGGTCGATCACGGGTCGGGGTGGCAGCCTGCCCGGTACCCAGGCGATCGTCGCCGGTGACCAGCTGCTCACCACCTACGCACCCGACGCGCCAGCGGCGAGCGTCGCCGCTGCGCTCGCCTGCGGCCAGGCGACCGGTGTCGGCCTGCCCGAGGGGCTGACCACGACCCCCGTTGACAACGGCAGCGGGCCGGTGGACACGGTGCTCCTGACACCCATCGTGGTGACCCAGGACGGGAGCGTCGACGGCACGCGTGCCGTCGTGGACACCATCGTCGCGGGCGAGGCCTACGGTCCCGACACGGCGGCCGCCATCTGCGTCGCCGACCTCACCAGCGACTGCGAGGACCTGGGCATCGTGATCCCCGCGCCTTCGGCCTCGCCATCGGCGTCGCCGGCGGCAGGCTCCCCGGCACCCGGTTCCGCGGCACCCGGTTCCCCGGCAGCTGGTTCCCCGGCGGTCTCGGCACCTGCCCCTTCGGTGCCGGCGAGCTCGCCTGCAGCAGACTCTCCCGCACCCGGTTCGCCAGCGGCCTAGGGGCCCCCGCTCTCCAGCGCCGCGAGGTCGGCGCGGGTGTCCACGTCCGGGTTCGTACCCGCGACATCGACGGCATGGACCAGGCTCGGCTGGGCCGCCAGCAGCGCGCCCATGCCGCGGTCGCCCTCGAGGTCCGGGACCCGTGCGAGCGCGTCACCCAGCAGGAGCGCCGGGTTGTTGCCGCCACCGCGGGCATAGCGAGGCACGACCGCCCACGCGCCTGCGGCCCGGGCGGCTGGGACCGCCCTGATCAGGGCGCGCATCACGTCGGGGGATGTGCGCGGCTGGTCGCCCAGCACGACCATGATGCCGGTGAGGCTCGGTTGCAGGTCGAGGCACGTCGCGACGCCCACGCGGAGCGAGCTGGCGAGCCCCGCCGCGGGCGTCGGGTTGACCACGCGCACCTCGTCGCGCCAATCGATGCGCGTCTCGATGACCGGCGCGTCCGCACCCATGACCACGACGCAGCGTCCGGGAGCCACCTCGCGAACCGCATCCAGCACGTGCTGGAGCATCGGCCGTCCTTCGAGGTCGGCGAGGAGCTTGCCGCCCCCGAACCGGATGCCCGCTCCGGCGGCCAGCACCACGATGCCGATCTCGTCGCCGCTCATCAGCCGGCACGGTAGCACCGGGTGCTGGGGCATCCGCGCCTATCATGGCCGGCGGACCATGCACCCCAGCACGACCCCGACGAACCGGCTTGCCGCCGAGACGAGCCCCTACCTGCTCCAGCACGCCCACGACCCCGTGGACTGGCATGCCTGGGGACCCGACGCGCTCGCGCTGGCGCGCGACCTCGACCGACCCGTGTTCCTGTCCATCGGCTACGCCGCCTGCCATTGGTGTCACGTGATGCACCGCGAGTCGTTCTCGGACCCCGCGACCGCCGAGGCCCTCAACGAGGGGTTCGTGAGCATCAAGGTGGACCGCGAGGAGCGTCCCGACGTCGATGCCCTGTACATGGACGCGCTCCAGGCGATGACCGGCGGTGGCGGATGGCCGATGAGCGTGTTCCTGACCCCCGATGGGCGCCCATTCCATGCCGGCACCTACTACCCGGATACCCCTCGTCACGGCGCACCTGCCTTCCGGCAGGTCCTCGCGGCGGTCGGCGATGCGTGGCGCGAGCGCCGCGAGGACGTCGAGGCCGGCGCCACGCGGCTGGCCGAGGCGGTCGCTCGCGGCCAGCGCTCGGTGCCCGTGCGGGCCACCATCGAGGATCATCCCGATGCGGACACCACCACAGCCCTCGACCGTGCGACCGCGACGCTCATCGAGCGGTTCGACGAGCGCATCGGCGCATGGGGCGGCGCGCCCCTGTTCCCGCAGCCGATGGTCATCGAGCACCTCCTCCGCGAATCGGTTCGCACGGGCAACGAACGTGCCGCGGCGGTCGCGCGGCGGGCCCTGGACGCGATGGCCGCGGGCGGCATCCGGGACCACCTGGCGGGTGGCTTCGCGCGCTACGCCACGGACGCGCGCTGGCTGGTGCCGCACTTCGAGAAGATGCTCTACGACAATGCGCAGCTCGCGCTCGCATACCTCCACGCGTGGCAGGCGACGGGTGAGCCACGGTACCGGGATGTGGTCATCGAGACCCTCGACTTCCTCGAGCGTGACCTGCTGGTCACCGAGGGCGGCGCCATCGTGGGCCTCGCCACGAGCCTCGACGCCGACACCGAGGGTGTCGAGGGGGCGACCTACGTCTGGACGCGGCCCGAGGTGCGCGCCGTCCTGGGTGATGCCGCGCCGCTGTTCGAGACGGCTTACGGGGTCACCGCGAACGGCAACTGGGAGGGCTCCACCATCCTGTCGCGTGTCCGCGACGACACCGCCCTGGCGCGCGACACGGGTCTCGACCCCGAAGAGGTGGCCGCGCGCCTCGCCGCGGCGCGACAGGCGCTGGCGATCGCGAGGTCGGGGCGGCCCCAGCCGGCCCGCGATGACAAGGTCCTGGCGTCCTGGAACGGGCTCGCGCTCCTCGCACTGGCGGAGGCCGGCGCGACCCTCCCCGAGGGTGCCCGCTACGTCCGCCTTGCCACCGACGTAGCGCGTTCGCTCCACGACCGCCTGCGCACCCCGGATGGACGGCTCCGGCGATCGTGGAAGGACGGCCGCCCGGGCCCGGCAGGCGTCCTGGAGGACCACACGCACCTCGCGGCAGGACTCCTCGCCGTGTACCAGGCGACCTTCGACGAGCGGTGGTTCGACTGGGCGGTGGAGCTCATGGAGGTCGCCCGAGCGCACTTCGGGGACCCGGCGGGGGGCTTCCTCGACACCGCGGATGACGCGACCGACCTGTTCGCCCGGCCACGCAGCCTGGTGGACGGCGCCATCCCGTCGGGCAATGCCATGGCGGCCACGGTGATGGCCAGCCTCTACGCCTACACCGGCGACGCGGCGTGGGCGCGTGCGGTCGAGCCCATGGTCGGCTCGGTCGCCCCGATGGCGGCGGAGCACCCGACCGCGTTCCCGCAGTGGCTCGCCGCCATCAGCAGGTGGAGCGTCCCGATCGACGAGGTGGCCATCGTCGGCGCGACCGATGATCCACGGACCCGGGCGCTCCTCTCGGTGGCCCGGAACGGGTTGCGGCCGTGGCAGGTGGTCGCGCTAGCTGGCGAGGCAGGCGCCAGCCGTGTCCCGCTGCTGCATGACCGCGGCGGACATGCCGAGCCCACCGCATGGGTGTGCCACGGCGGCGCGTGCCGCATGCCCGTGTCCGACCCCGGCGCGCTCGAGGAGCAGCTCCGGGCATCAGCCGCCCCATGACGCCCGCGGTGACACGCCCTCGGGCGATGCTGCTCGATCTCGATGGGACCCTCGTGGACACCGTGCCATTGCGGGTCGCGTCGTGGATGGCGGCATTCGAGCAGGAAGGCATCACCGCCACCCCGGAGGAGCTCGGACCGCTCATGGGCGCGGACGGCCGGTGGGTCGCTCGGCACATCGGGGAAGGTCGCGGGCTCGACCTCGACGAGATCGCCCAGGACCGCATCGACCGCGCCTCGGGTGCATGGTTCGACCGCCACGGTCGGGGTCGGCGCGCGACACCCGCCGCCCGCGACCTGCTGGTCGCGCTCGACGCCCTGGGCCTGCCGTGGGCCATCGCCACTTCCAGCCGCCCGGAGCAGACCACCGCATCGGTGGCCGCGCTGGGGCTGCCACACGCACCCGACATCGTGGATGCGAGCCACGTGCGCCATGCGAAGCCGGCCCCCGACCTGCTCCTGGCGGGCGCGCGCCAGCTGGGCGTCGAGCCCGCGGACGTGTGGTACGTGGGGGATGCGCGATGGGACATGCTGGCCGCAGTGGCCGCGGGGATGGTGCCCGTGGCGGTGCTGACCGGTGCGACAGGTCCGGACGCGATGCGCGAGGCGGGTGCGGCCATCGTCGTCGCGACGCTCGCGGACCTGCTGGAGGTGCTGCGGGATGCGTCGCCCGCGTCCTGATGCCCGGGCGGCGCTGGCCCTCGTCGCGTCCTTCGTCGCGGGAGGGTGCACCGCGGTCGTGGCCGCCAGCCCACCCGTCTCTCCGCCGTCCCTGGACGGGAGCTGGGCCGTCAGCGACGTCATCGACGGCGACACCATCCGGGTGACGGCTCCCGGTGCCGAGGAGACCGTCCGCCTCATCGGCATCAACACCCCCGAGAACGGCGAATGCTGGGCCGACGAGGCGACCGCGGCGCTCACGCAGCTCCTCGGTACGGAGCCGGTCCGCATGGAGCGCGACGTCTCGGAGCGCGACCCGTTCGGGCGGCTGCTGCGCTACGTCATCACACCCGAGGGCGAGGACGCCGGGGGCCTGCTCGTCGATGGTGGCCACGCGCTGGCGCGCGCCTATCCGCCCGACACCTCACACGACGTGGAGTACCGGGCGCGCCAGCGGCTCGCGCAGGAGGCCGGGCTCGGGCTCTGGGCGCGCGATGCATGCGGTCCGGCGCTGCCGAGCATCGACCCCGCGTCGATCCACATCGACGTCCATCCCGATGCGGCCGGGGATGACAGCCGCAACCTCAATGACGAGTGGGTGCGCATCACCAACCAGGGCGACGCGGACCTCGACCTCGACGGCTGGACGGTGCGTGACGAGTCGTCCTCGCACCGATACCACTTCGAGGGACTCGTCCTGCCTCCGGGCGCCAGCGTGACCCTCCGCAGCGGCTGCGGCCTGGACACCGACGCGGAACGCCACTGGTGTGTCAGTGGCTCGGCGATCTGGAACAACGGCGGCGACACCGTGCTCCTGCTCGACCCGCTGGGGAACATCGTCGCCCAGCTGGGCTACCCCTAGGAGGCGAGCACGAACGACCCGTGCATCGATTGGTAGTGGCCGGGCACCGTGCACGCGAACTGGAGCTGCGCCGTATCCGCGGTCACCACGTAGTCGAGCTCCTGGACGCCACTGTCCCACGCCTCGACGCCCGGGAGGCCGTCCGTCGTGCCGCCACTCAGGGCATCCGCGGGGCCGATGAAGAAGTCGTGCGTGAAGTTGGCCGTGTTGTCCAGCACGAAGTGGATGGTCTCGCCCTCCTGGACCTGGAGCTCCGTGACCTGGGTGCCGTCCTGTTGGATCTGGAGATTGGCCGTAAGGTCCAGCTCGATGGTGCGCGCAGCCCCGGCGCTGGCATCCGGTGAGCCGGCCGGCTCGGAGGGGACCGCGGACGGCCCGGGTGACGCCGTGGGACGCAGCGGCGCGACGGTCCACGTGGAGCCGGTGCTGCTGCCGCACGCGGTGAGCAGCAGCGCGATGACCGCGAGGGCGGCGGACAGGCGAATCGGGATCCTCATGGCGGCGATGCTACCTGACGCCCGGGGTCGTCGGCGCACCCGGCAGGACCCCGGCTCGCCACGCGATGGACGCGGCCTGGGTGCGACTCGTGGCGCCCAGCTTGGAGAGCACCCGCCGCACGTGGATGTGGACGGTCCGCTGGCTGATGAACAGGCGCTCCGCGATCTCGCGGTCGGTCCGCCCCTCACTGAGGATGAGCAGGACCTCGAGCTCGCGCGGGCTCAGCCCGAACGGCTGGCCCGCCGCCTCGGGCGGCCGGATGAGCTCCGCGATGGGCCCGGACGACACGCCGGTCGAGGGGTCCATGACGGGCAGCGCGACGCGCCGGACCTCTTGCCTGCGCGCGACCCGCGGCGGGACCGGGGGCGCCGGGTGGGCGTCGTCGATGGGCAGGTCCAGCCTCGAGCGCGCGGCAAGATCCACCAGCGCAGCGCACAGCGGTCCGGCGGGTAGTCGGCTCGCCAACCGCCACGCGGCGTGCAGCGGCTCCCGGGCGGCCTCGCGTCCGCCGCTGCCGCGCAGCTCCGCGAGCGCCTGCCACCAGAGGCACTTCGCCGCCTGGTAGGGGATGCCCCGGTCCTGCCACGCCTGTGCGAGCCGCGCCCAGGTGCGTGCCGACGCGCGCCCCTGGACACGCCGCTCATGGGCTCGTGCCGTCGCGAGCTGGAGGTCGGCCTCCGTGCGCGCGCCGAGCCCCGAGGCCATGGGGCTCTCGGCGACGCGATCGGTCGCCTCTCGGAGCACCGTGGTCGCGAGGCGCGTCGCCTCGGCGAGGAGCGGGATGTCGCGCGCCGACCGGGCAGCCTCCGCGGATTCGGCGGCAGCCTCGAGGCATGTCGCGGCGGCGAGCGCGATCTGGGCCGTCTCGTCGGTCTCCATCACCCTGGGCCACTCGCGCGCGGCGACGTCCAGCGCGTCCTGATGGTCGCCGCGCCACAGGGCATGGCTCACCGCTGCGCGTTGCACCAGCGCGCTCCATTGCCCGGCGGGCATCGTGTCGAGCTGGAGCAGGGCCTGACCCATGAGCGCGGCCGCCTCCTCGTCGGCGCGTGACTCCACGAGCACCAGCCCGAGATACAGCGTCGGGCTGAACCAGGCGACGCCCGCGGGCGGCCACTCCATCGCCGCGCGGCACTCGCGCTCACATTCGGCCCACCGGCCGAGCTGGAACAGGATGTCCGCGGCGTTCCCCCGCAGGAACGCGCCGTAGGTCCGCTCCAGGCCGCCCGATCGGGCGTCCCGGACGCTCACCGTGACCACATCGAGCGCCTGGGCGCGGCGCGCGTCGAGGTCGAGCAGGGTCGTGCGGTTGAGCGCGGCACGCATCAGGTCGTCGAGCCGGCCGCCCTTGCGAGCGGCGATGGACGACGCCTCGAGCAGCGCGAGGCCCCGGTCCAGCTGTCCGAGGTACGCGAGGTCCACGCCCAGGGTGCACATCGCGTGCGCCATCTCGGCCCAGCGGCGCTCCCGTGTCCCATCGGCGAGGTCCACCGCATCCTGGGCCACTCGGGCACTCTCCGCGAACCGACCATCGAGCATGAGGTACTGGGCGAGCGAGCAGAGGATGCGCAGCCGGACCGGGCTCGCCCCGTCGGGGATGAGCTCGAGCGCCCGCTCCGCGGCCTCGATGCCGCCCACCAGGTCGCCGCTGGCTCGCAGCGTGCGGGCCAGCTCCTCGCGGAGGGCCGCGCTGGTCATGCGCCGCTCGTCGCGCGTCGTGCCCCGGCCATCGCGCCCCAGCATGTCGATCGCGGTGCGCAGGTATCCGGCGCCCCGACGGAAGGCGCCGGTGGCGGTCGCCGCCCGGGCTGCCGCGAGGAGGAGCGAGCCCGCCTCGGGGCCTTCACCCTGCGACGCGGGGCGCCCTGATCCATCGGTCGCCAGCTCCAGCGCTCGGGTCAGGTGCACGAGGGTCGTCTCACCCGGGTCGAGGCGGCGCACGCCGGTCGCGGCGCGCTCTCGGGCGGTGCGGGCGGCCGCACGGTCTCCGGTCCGGTCAAGGTGCCACGCCGCGCGTACCGGCCGGTCCTCCATCATGCTCGCCAGCTGCACGTGGAGGGCCTCGCGCTCCCAGGGGAGCGTCGCCTGGTAGATCGCGTCCGCGTATCGGTCGTGGGCGATGCCCAGTCGCCCATCCCCTTCGACGACGAGGCCGCTCGCGACGACCTCGGCGAGCGTGGTCGCGGTGAGGCGGGTGGGCAGGGTGCGCGACCGCAGGAGCGCCGAGCGGTCGAGCGGCTGACGGGCCACGGCGAGGAGGCGGGCCGCGTCCGCGGCGGAGGCGGAGAGGGCGTCCAGCCGGGCCGCGACGCCATCCTCGAACGACATCGCGAAGCGGATCCCCTCGAGGTCGCGCGTCGCGGCCACGAGGTGGCTGATGAGCAGCGGCTCGCCCATGGAGCCCGAGTCGACGGCCGCAAGGACGTCCCCGGCCGGCCGGCCCTCCAGCAGCTCGGCGAGCAGTCGCTCGACCTCGTCGCGGGCGAGCGGGGGCAGCTCGATGCGCTGGGAATCCTCGTCGGCGGCCAGCCCGGCGAACAGGTCGCGCATCGGGTGGCGAGGGCCAAGCTCGTCCGGACGCCATGTCAGCACGAGGCACATCCGCACCTGCAGCCGGGAGCGCATCAGCGTGGCCAGGAACGCTCGCGTGGCCGGGTCCGCCTGGTGGAGGTCCTCGAGCACGAGCAGGAGCGTCCGCTCGTGGGCCAGACGCTCGATGAGACCGAGCAGGGCCTCCATCACCCGGCTGCCAAGCTGGTCCGGAGCGTCGAGGCGAGGTGCCCGCAGGTCGATGTCGAGGGCCGTCATCCGCGCCACGAGGGAGGGCAGCAGGGCCGCGATGTCATGCCCGGCGCGATCGACCGCTCGACGCAGGCGAGCGTCCGAGAGCTGCCCCAACGTGGCCTCGAGCCCTTCCACGAGCGGCGCGAAAGGCTCGTCCGAGGTGGGCGCGAGCGATGCCCCGCGGACCACGGTGACGTCCGTCGCTCCACCGATGCGGCGCACCAGCTCGTCGAGCAGACGGGTGGAGCCGATGCCGGCGGGCCCGCTCATGAGCACCCGGCTCGGACGGCCGTCCGCGGCCTGCTGGAGCGCGCCGCCGAGCAGCGCCAACTCGCGCTCCCGTCCCACGAACGACATGCGATCAAGCATACGTGGGGCTCAGCGATACTTCGCGGCGTGCCAGAACGACGGATCCACCCGGCGAACAGCCTCAACGAGCTGACCGGAGAGGAATGGCTCTATTTCACCAAGTCCCTGTGGACGACCGCGTACCCATCGGAGCTGGGACACCCCCGGCGACGCGCACACGGCGCCAACAAGCCGCCGCGACTCATGGCCCGGCTCATCGAGTTCTTCACGCGGGGTGGCGAGCTGGTGCTCGACCCGTTCGCGGGTGTCGGGGGGACGCTCCTGGGCGCGGCGATATGTCGCACCCCGCGGCGCGCCCTCGGCTTCGAGATCGAGCCTCGCTGGGTCGCCACGTACGAGGAGGTGGTCCGCGACGCGCTGCTGGCACGCGATGGTGACGGGGACGTGCTCGCCGACCTGGGCAGCGCCGACCCGGGAGGGCCGCGCAGGTTCGATCCGGCAGGCTGCCGGATGGTCCTGGGAGACGCCGTGCGGATGCTGGCCGACCTCGAGCCGGGGTCGGTGGACATGGTCGCGACCGACCCGCCCTACAACCCCCAGCTGCGCATGACGATGGCCGGTGGTGCTGCCGCCGAAGCGTGGGCGAACCGGCGGACCGACTACGCGATGGTCACGGACGACCCGGCGGACATCGCCAACAGCGGCAGCTACGCCGAGTATCTCGACCGGATGGGGGACATCCTCGCCGAGTGCCGGCGCGTGCTGAGGGAACGCGGCTACGCGGTGCTCATCGTGCGTGATGCGTACCAGGACGGACGCTACCGGTTCACGGGTGCCGACCTCGCGGCCCGCGCAGAACGAGTCGGGCTCATCCCCAAGGGCGACCTGGTGTGGTACCAGGCCGGCACGCGGCTACGGCCCTACGGCTACCCGCGCGGGTTCGTGCCCAACATCGTCCACCAGCACATCCTGGTGCTCCAGGCTGACGTGCGGGAGCGTCAGGCGCGTTCGTCCTCGGCCGGGATCCATACGAAGGTCTCGGTGGCGCCCGAAGCGGAGCCCACCCCGACGGGCTCCTCGGACAGCAGCTCAGCCGCCGGGAGCTCATCGTCGGGAGCCCCGGAGTACCAGATGTCATCGGAGTCGGCGACGGCTTCGACGGGTTCCGGTGCGGGCTCCGGCTCGGCGACCGCGTCCGACACGGGCTGATCCCACTCGGACTCGGCGACGGGCTGGTCCCACGTGGCGTCCGCGACCACGGACTCCGATCCGGCGACGAGTGGCTCGGACTCGGTGCCCGGTCCCTCGGCGTCCGCGACCGTCTCTGAGATGGGCTGGTCCCACTCGGACTCGGCGGGCGCTTCGACCGGCCCGGACTCTGCGCCAGGCTGGTCCCACGTGGCTTCGGCGACGACCGACTCGGCCTCCGACTCTGCGACGGGCTGTTCCCACGTGGCTTCCGCGACGACCGACTCGGCCTCTGACTCAGCGGCGACTGCCTCGACGGGCTGGTCCCACTCGGACTCGGCGACCGCTTCGACGGGCTCGGACTCGGCGACCGCTCCGACCGGCTCCCACTCCGACTCGGCGACGGGCGACTCGTCCTGGCTGGGGACCGTGGAGGCAGCGAACTCCGCCTCCCAGGCCGCGTGGCGTACGGCGGTCTGGAAGGCACGCTCCCAGGCCGCGTGGTCGGCACCCAGGCTGGCGACGGCATGCTCCGGCATGCCCTCGGCCCCGTCCGCTGCGAGCTCCGACTCGGCTTCGGCGACGGCCTCCACGAGCGACTGCTCCCGCGCCGTCTCGACCGCCGACTCTGCGACCGCCTCGACGGGTTCGTCTTCTGGCCCGCCCG
>JBEVIK010000049.1:0-15416 GCA_040510715.1 Candidatus Limnocylindrales bacterium | reverse complement strand
CTTCTCTTCGCAGTCGGCCTCAGGCCGCTGCTGCGCGCGACAGAGGTCGGCGTCCCGCTGAAGCGGGCTCCCGACCGTCGCTTACCGGTTGCGGCGCAGGAAGGCGGGGATGTCGAGGTCCTCGACCTCGGTGACGGGCCTGCGGGCCGGGTCCTGCGCCTGGGCCGGGTAGGAGGCCTCGCGCATCCCCGACGGCTGTGCGGCCTCCGCGCTGCTGGCGCCGGCCTCGACGGCCACCGGGACCGCGGCGGCGCGCTCGTTCTGAAGGTCGCGTAGGTAGTCCCGCCCGTTGGCGACGCCCGCGGCCGCCTCGGTGGGCGTGGTGGCTCGCGGCATCGAAGGCTTGCGGGTGGCATCGAAGCCGGTCGCGATGACCGTGATGGAGATCTCGTCGCCCATCCGCTCGTCGATGACGGTGCCGAAGATGATGTTCGCCTCGGGGTCCGCGGTCTCCTTGATGATGGCCGCGGCTTCCTCGACCTCGGACAGGCTCAGCGCGGGGCCACCCGAGATGCTGAACAGGACCCCCTGGGCACCTGCGATGTTGGCCTCGAGCAGCGGGCTGGAGGTGGCCAGCTTGGCCGCGTTCGTCGCGCGGTCCGCGCCGGCGGCGCGGCCGATGCCCATGAGCGCGGAGCCGGCGTCGCGCATGATCGCGCGCACGTCCGCGAAGTCGAGGTTGATGAGCCCCGGGACCGTGATGAGGTCGCTGATGCCCTGGACGCCCTGGCGCAGCACGTCGTCCACGACCCGGAAGGCGTCGATGATCGACGTCTCCTTCTGGACCACGTCCTTGAGCCGGTCGTTGGGGATGGTGATGAGGGTATCGACCTTGTCCTTGAGGTCCGCCGTCGCCTTCTCCGCGTTGAGGCGGCGACGGGCGCCCTCGAAGCCGAAGGGCTTGGTCACGACGCCGATGGTCAGGGCGCCCTGGTCACGCGCGATCTCCGCGATGACGGGCGCCGCGCCGGAGCCGGTGCCGCCGCCCATGCCCGCGGTGATGAACACCATGTCCGAGTCCTTGAGCGCCTCGGCGATCTTCTCGGTGTCCTCCTCCGCCGCCCGCTGGCCGATGGTCGGGTCGCCGCCCGCGCCGAGACCCCGGGTGATCTTGTCCCCGATGCGGATCTTGTGTGGGGCGTCGGACTGGAGGAGCGCCTGCGCGTCCGTGTTCACCGCGATGAACTCGACGCCCATCATCTCTGCCCGGATCATCCGGTTGACGGCATTGCTGCCACCCCCGCCCACGCCGATGACCCGGATGAGCGCGAAGTTCTCCGAGTCCGATCGCAAGGCCATCGTGGGGTCACCTCCGGGTCATGTTGGTGCGCGCCGCACGGCTGCGGCCCGCCGGACGACGACGTGGCCCGTGGGCCGGGCACGCATCTTCGCCCATGCGTGCCGGCGAGTATAGACCGGGAGGTCCCGCGGGTGGCAGTCCTGTTCCGGGCGGCCACGACCGGGACCTGTGGCGGCGTTACCCGGCGATGAACCCCAGCAGCACCGACCGCTCGTCGTTGTCCGCGTTGGGGTCCAGCAGGGCGATCGACTGCCACGTGCCGAGCCCGAGCCGGCCGTCCACCACGGGCACGCTCACCGAGGGCGGCGCCAGCAGCGGCAGCACGTGGTCCGCGCCGTGGCCCGGCGAGCCGTGTCGGTGGCGGTACCGGTCATCGCGTGGCAGCAGCCGGTCGAGCGCCGCCTCGAGGTCCGTGTCCGAGCCCGCGCCCAGCTCCATGATCACGACACCCGCCGTGGCGTGCGGCACGAACACGGACAGCAGGCCGTCACCCTCGCCCGCCACGAACCGCTCGCACGCCGCCGTGAGGTCGAACAGGCCCCGGCGGCCGCCGGTGCGCACCACCAGCCGCTCGCGCTTCACCGGACGGGCGTCACGGGAACAGGGTGCGGAACCACTCTCTGATCCTGCCCAGGGATCCACCGGCGGGCGCCGACTCGTAACGCACCGGCTCGTGCGCCGTGACCACCCGCGCAGCCCAGCACAGCAGCCCGATCGACGTCGAGTAGGCCGGTGACAGCAGCCCGTCGGTGAGCCCGCCGACGCCCGAGGGCGTCGCGACGCGCACGGGCATCCCCAGCACCTCGCGGCCCAGATCCGCGGTGCCTGCGAGCAACGCCCCGCCGCCCGTCAGCACCAGACCCGCCGGCAGGCGCGTCCCATCGGAGCCCTTCTCGATCTGCTCGCCCAGCTTCTCGAGGATCTCCCGGGTGCGCGCCTCGATGATGCGCGCCACCTCGATGCGGTCGGCGGTCCGGTCGCCCTCCTCCCCGACCAGGTCGAGCGCGATGCGCTCGTCCTCGGCCACCGATGACGGGTCCGCGGTGCCGAAGCGGAGCTTGAGCTGCTCCGCCGCCACGAGGTTGGTCTTGAGCCCGATGGCCACGTCGTTGGTGACGTTCAGGCCACCCAGCGGCAGCACCGAGGTGTGGAACGGCGATCCCTCGAGGTACAGCGCGAGGTCGCTGGTGCCGGCCCCGATGTCCGCGATCGCCACGCCGAGCTCCCGCTCGGTCTCGGAGAGCACCGCCTCGCCCGACGCGAGGGACGCGATGACCAGCTCGTCCACTCGCACTCCGGCCTGGCGGACGCACTTGCTGAGGTTCTGGAGCGCGGTCGCGGAGCCATGCACGATGTGGGTCTCGACCTCGAGCCGCACGGCGCTCATGCCGATGGGATCCTTGACGCCTTCCTGCCCGTCCACCGTGAAGTCCCGCGGCAGGACGTGCAGCACCTCCCGGTTGTTGGGGATGGTCACGGCCCGCGCCACCTCGGTCGCCCGGTCGACATCCTCGCGGCTGACCTCGCGATGGGGCCCGCTGACGGCCACGGCGCCGCGCGAGTTGAGGCTCTCGATCTGGCTGCCGCCGACGCCCACGAACGCGGCCTCGAGGCGCATCCCGGAGAGGCGTTCGGCCGCCTCCACCGAGGACCGGATCGACGCCACGGTCTGCTCGATGTTGTTGACGACCCCCTTGCGGAGGCCGCTGGCGGGCACGATGCCCTTGCCGATGACGCTGATGGCACCCTCGCGGGTGACCTCGCCGACCAGCGCCACGGCCTTGCTCGTGCCCACGTCGAGCGCGACGAGGACGGCCTCGATCTCCACCGCTCCCCTTCCCATCATCCGGCTGCTCCGTCACGGCGTGCCCAGGGGGCCCGATCGCCGGTCGATCCCTGTCCGACGCATCGTCGCAGATGCGGCGTGGCCCTGTCGCGACGTGTCCGGGTGGGTCGCGCGGGCGTGGTCGTCCCCTCGCTCGTTAGCGCGGCAGCCACGTCAGGACCCCTCCGTCGCGTCGGGCCGCGGGGTGCGCCGCGGTCGTCGGGTGGGCCTCGGGGTCCCGGGCAGGAACGTGCCGCAACGGTCCACCGACACCGCGAGCGTGGCGCCGATCACGGTGTCCTCCCGCTCGCGGAGCAGGGCGCCGAGGCACCGGACCTGGGCCGGGATCCGGTCGGCGGGCAGCAGGGTCCTGGTGTAGTGACCGAACACGGCGCGCCAGCGTCCCGGCCACTCGAGCACGTACCCCGAGCCGTCGTCGACCGAGAGGGTCAGCGCGGGCGCCTCGCTGCCGAGCAGCTCCGGCGTGACCGCTCCCAGGAGCCGGACAGCCTCGAGATCGACCGCGTCCACGCGCTCGCCCGGGACCAGCGTCGCACCGGTCCGCTCGTCATGCAGCGCGGGCATGCTCGAGCCCGTCGAGCCGTCGCCCAGCTCGGTCTCGGCGACCTCGCTCGTGTGGCCCAGGACGACCCCCTCGACGTCGACCAGGAAGCCCTCGTCCCCGGTCAGCCACGCGACCATGGGTGTTCGCTCGACGACCGAGATGGCGACCCGGTCGGGCAGCGTCGCGGTGACGTCCGCCCGGACCACGGTGGGCATCGACTCGAGGTCGGCCTCCATGCGCCGTGTCGCGAGCACGAAGAGCGACGGCCGGGTGTCCCCCACGAGCCCGGTCGTCCAGAGGATGTCCGACCGGTCGGTGAACCGGGCACCCGACACGCTCACCGTGCGCGGGTCCACCCGGAACGTGGGGTCCCCCAGGAACCAGGCACCGACCCCCACCACGCCGGCCATGCCCAACACCCCCAGCACGCGCGCCCACGGGATGGGTGACGCCTCGGGCGCCGCGCGCAGCGGCTCGGGGCGCCGCCCCGCGACCGGCCGTCGCCTCAGGCTCGGCATCGGCTCAGGGGAGGTCCCCGCGGGTCAGCCGCCGCATGGGCGACATGGCCACCCGCTCGAGGGCCAGCCCGACGATCCGCTCGCACACCGCGCCGAAGTCGTGTCCGGCCGCCGCGACGAGCATCGGGAACAGGCTGATGGGCGTGAAGCCCGGGATGGTGTTGATCTCGGAGAGCCAGGGCGTGCCGTCGCGCTCCACGAGGAAGTCCACGCGCGCGAAGCCGCTGGCGCCGATGACGAGGAACGACTCGCGTGCGATGCGCCGGATCTCGGTGGCGAGCCCGCTGTCGAGGTCCGGGGTCACGAGGGTCCGCGAGGCGTCCGAGCGGTACTTGGCCTCGTAGTCGTAGAACGTGCGACCGGGCAGCACCTCGCCGGGCCCGAAGACCTCGATATCCGTCGCCGGGTCGCCCACCAGCGCCACCTCGAGCTCGCGGGGATGGTCGAGATACGGCTCGGCGAGCGCGAGGTCGCCGTACCGCAGGGCCTCCTCGACGGCGTGCTCCAGCTCCGGTGGCTCATCGGGGCGTCCCACGATGCTGATGCCGATGGACGAGCCGAGCCGCGCGGGCTTGATGACCAGCCGCGGATCGGCGAGCCCGGACGCGAATGCCTCGAGACGCGCGAGGGTGTCGGGGCGCCGGTCCAGCCAGGCGGCGGCGTCGATGTCCTGCCACGGCAGCACCGGCAGCCCGAGCGTCCGGCACAGCCGCTTGAACAGCGACTTGTCCATGCCCACCGCCGACGCCGCGACCCCGCTCCCGCAGCACACGAGGCCCGCGGAGCCGACCAGCGCCTGGACCGTGCCGTCCTCGCCGAAGGGGCCATGGAGCGCCGGGAACACGACCGGCGCAGGCGCTCCGCGCGCCAGCTCGTCGAGCGCCCCGGCCGCCGACATCGGCCCGGAGGCGCCCAGCCGGGCCGGCGCATCGAACGCCGTGGCATGCGGTGGGTCGTCCAGCACGCGCCGTGGCAGCTCCCACCAGGTGCCGTCGAGGCCGATGAGCCAGCCACGCACCGGGTGGCCCCGCTCGGCCAGGGCCCGCGCCACGGCCAGCCCCGAGACCACGGACACGTCATGCTCGGCCGATGGGCCGCCCAGGAGCACCGCGACGGGAGTCGGCGGGAGGCGGGTCGCCCACCCCGTGGCGGGTCGTGGGTCGGTCACGCCGCCTCCACCCAGCCGCCCCAGTCCCCCAGGAACACGATCTCCCACTCCAGCCGCACCCCGGTCTCGCGCTCCACGGCCGCGCGCACCCGATCGCCCAGGCGACGCACGTCGGCGGCCGTGCCCTGCTGGTCGTTGACCAGGAAGTTGGCGTGCTTCTCGCTCACCGAGGCACCGCCCTCGCGCAGCCCCTTGAGGCCCAGCGAGTCGATGAGCCGCCCGGCCGAGTCATCGGGAGGATTGCGGAACGAGCTGCCGGCCGAGGGCATGCCCAGCGGCTGGTGCGCCTGGCGCCAGCGCCGGATCTCGTCGAGCCGCTCCGTGATGACCGCCGGATCCTCGGGTGCCAGCTGGAAGGTGGCGCTGGTCACCACGTGCGGCCGGCCCTCCGGGGCATGCTTGAGGACGCTCTCGCGGTACGCGAGCCCGAGGGCGGCTGGGTCGAGCGACCCCTCGGTGCCGTCCTCGCCGATGACGCCCGCGGTCACCAGGACCCCTGCGATGTCGGACCCATGCGCCCCCGCGTTGGCCCATACGGCACCACCCACGGTGCCCGGGATGGCAAGCCCGAACTCGAGCCCCGTGAGCCCGGCCTCCTTGGCGATGGTCGCCGCCTTCGCCATCGGCAGCCCGGCGTCGACGATGAGCCGGTCCTCCTCGATGCGCACCTGCTGGGGCACCGAGCGGACCACGAGGCCCCCGATGCCGGCATCCGAGATGACCACGTCCGAGCCACGACCCAGGAGCGTCAGCGACAGCTCCCGGCTGCGCGTGTAGCGCACGATGCCCCGCAGCTCGAACAGGTTGCGCACCTCTGCGTAGAGGTCCGCGCGACCGCCGACGCGCATCGTCGTGAAGCGGGCCAGCGGCTCGTCCCGCGATGTCTTGACGCCCAGCCGCCGCTGGATGTCGGTGCCGATGCGCACCCGCTCGGCCTCGTCGAGGCGCCGCCCCAGCGTGCGGACCACGGGCTCGCTCACGCGGCGGCCCTCGACCCCGCCTGGATGGCCTCCCGGGATGGCAGCGGCGAGCGTGTCGCGAGCGCTTCGAGGAGGTCCGCGGTCACCATCGCGGCGCCCGGGCGACCCACGCTCCGGGCACCTGCACGCATCGCGTCGAGCGCGGAAGGGTCGTCCAGCAGGCCGGCGACCTCGACCAGGCGGTCCGCGTCGAGCTCCTCGTCCGGCACCAGCAGGGCACCCCCCGCCCCGACCAGCTCCTGGGCGTTGGCCCGCTGATGGCCGGCCGCATGGGGATACGGCACCACGACGACCGGCAGCCCCAGCGCGGACGCCTCGGCCATGGTCGATGACCCGGCACGACCCACCAGCAGGTCGGCGGCCACCAGCGCCGCGGTCATCTCGTCCCCCAGGAACGCCGCCGGTCGATACCGGTCCCGGAGCGCCTCGGGAAGATGCTCCCGGACCTCGCGGGCCTCCTCGATGCCGGCATCACCCGTGACATGGATGACGCAGCAGCGCTCCACGAGTCGGGGCAGGGCCAGGGCCACCCCGGAGTTGAAGCGCCGGACCGCCTGCGAGCCACCGAACACGAGCAGCACCGGCAGGCCATCGGCGATGCCCAGCCGTTCCCGGGCGACCGATGGGTCCATGCCCTCGACGGCGCGGATGGGTGTCCCGGTCAGGTACGGCCGGCCGGGCAGCTCGTCCTGCGTGCCGGCATACGAGACCGCGAGCGCGGATGCGAGCCGGGCGGTGGCGCGCACGCTCCGGCCGGCCAGCCGGTTGCCTTCCCACATGAGCGATGGCACGCGCAGCAGGAAGGCCGCCGCGAGCGTGGGGATGGCGACATAGCCACCGGTCGTGTACAGCACGTCAGGCCGCCAGCGGAGCATGTGCGCGGCGGCCTGCGGCGCGGAGACCGCGAGTCGCAGCGGGTCGGTCACCGTCGCCACGGACAGGTCCACCGAGCGAAGCGTCCGGAGCGCCAGGCGGTCGAGCCGATAGCCGGCGGCCGGCACGACCTCGGCCTCGATGCCCCGATGGCCGCCCAGCCACCGGACCTCAAGATCCGGCTGTCGGCGCCGGAGCTCCCGAAGGGCGGCGAGGGCGGGGAAGATGTGGCCGCCGGTGCCACCACCCGCGACGAGCACGCGCATCACCATCGGGACCAGTGTGGCGGGTCTCGCGCGAGATCGAGAGCAGGATGCCGACGGCCGCGAAGCTGACCAGCAGCGAGGAGTTGCCGGAGCTCACGAACGGCAGCGTGATGCCCGTGAGCGGCACCAGCTGCAGCACCACCGCGATGTTCATGAACGCCTGGTACACGAGGCATACCGAGACGCCCAGGGCGAGCAGGGCGCCGAAGGTGTCGGGCGCACGCTGCGAGATGCGGATGCCACGCCACGCGATGAACCCGAACAGCGCGATGACCAGCGCACCACCCCAGAGGCCCAGCTCCTGGCCCAGCATCGCGAACACGAAGTCGTTGTCGGCCGCAGGCAATGGGAGCCCGCCCGGGCCGCGCGAGCTGCCGATGCCCTGGCCGGTGAGGCCGCCGAGTCCGAGGGCGAGCAGCCCCTGGACCGTGTGGTAGCCGTGCCCCGTGGCATCGGCCCATGGGTCCTGGAAGGTCACCCAGCGCTGGTGCTGGTACTCGGACGTGCTGATGTACAGCCCCACCGCGACCACGCCCGCGGGGATCATCACCAGCAGCTGCCAGATGCTGCCGCCTGCCACGAACAGCATCGTGAATGCGGTGAGCGTGATGACCCCGGTCGTCCCCAGGTCGGGCTCCAGCGCGACCAGCGCGATGACCCCCCCGGCGATGAGCAGGAACGGGACGGTCCCCGAGCGGATCCCACCGATGCTGGTACCCCGTCGTGCCATCCAGTGGGCGAGGTAGACGACCAGCGCCAGCTTGGCGATCTCGGCCGGGTGGAAGGTGACGACCCCCGCGATGCTCAGCCATCGGGCGGTTTCACTGACCTTGATCGGTTGCAGGATCCCCAGCGAGGGCCCGAGCACGATGACCAGCAGCGCGACCGCGACGAGGAACAAGGGCACCGAGATGAGCCGCAGGAACCGGTAGTCGATGCGGCTCGTGATGAGCATGACCACCACGCCCAGGCTCACCCAGATGAGCTCGGGTGCGAGGGTGTTGGGGAGCTTGCCGCGCGCGATCTCCGACGCACCCGCCGAGTAGATCATCGCGACGCCCATCGCGGCGAGCATCACCGTCGCGATGATGATCCCCGTGTCCGCTTCGTGGCGCTCCCGGATCGGCCCCTTGACGACGCCGCCGTTGCCATCGGCGGACGAGGCGCGCACGGCGCCTGCCCGCTCGACGGACAGCGCCGCCGCCTGCGACCGCCGCGATGCGGTCGAGCCGGTGTCGGAGCGGCCTCCGGCGGACCGGCGGCCGCCCTGGGGCACGGGACGCGACGCGGCGCTCACGGGCGCTCCTCGCGACGGGCGGCACGACCCGCGACCAGCGCGTGGACGGCGTCCTTGAACACCCGCCCGCGAGCCTCGTAATCGCGGAACATGTCGAAGCTCGCTGCGGCAGGCGACAGCAGCACCGTCGCCGTGGCGCCCCCTGGCCCATCGCGCAGCAGCTCGCGGGCGGTGGCATCCGCACGCGCGACCGCGTCCTCGAGCGTGGCCGCCCGTTCCGTGCGTGCCAGGCCGGCCGCGCGGAACGCGGCCTCGAGCTCCGGGCCGCTCTCCCCGATGAGCACCGCCGCGGCGGCGCGCTCGGCGACGACCCCCGCGAGCGCCGCCATGTCGAGGCCCTTGGCGCGACCTCCGGCGATGAGCACGATGGGCGCCTCGAACGCACGCAGCGCAGCCGCGACCGCGTCGGGTTGGGTGCCCTGCGAATCGTTGATGTAGCGCACCCGGTCCGAGACGGCCACCGGTTCGAGGCGATGCTCGACGCCTCCGAAGCCTTCGAGACCGGCCCGGATGGCGGCGGCATCGATGCCCCACAGGAGCCCCGCGGCGATGGCCGCCGCCGCGTTGGACACGCTGTGCCAGCCGGGCACGGGCACTCGGTCGAGCGGCAGGATGGGTCCCGTCACCGTCCGCCCGGACCCGTCGAGGACCGGCACCCTGTCGGCCACCAGCCAGCCATCGGCGACCCCGACCCCGCCAGGGACCGGCGTCGAGCGGCGATAGCGGACCAGCGTCCCCGCCGGGCTCCCCTCGTCGAACGTCCGGCTCACCGGGTCCTCGTCATCGAGCACGAGGCCTCCGTCGGGCCGCACGAGCCGCGCGAGCAGGCGCTTGACCGCGCGATACGCCTCGATGCTGCCGTGGCGATCCACGTGGTCCGCCGTGACATGCGTGTACACCGCGAGGTCGGTGCCCCGCGAGAGCGTGGGCAGCTGGAGCTCCGACAGCTCGAGCACGACCCGATGGCGTGGCGTGAGACCCGGCAGCTCTTCGATGAGCGGCCGGCCGATGTTGCCACCCAGCAGCACCGGCGCGTCGCCCTGCGCCAGGACCGCGGCGATCATCGAGCTCGTGGTGGTCTTGCCCTTGGTCCCGGTGATACCCACCGTGCGCGCCGGGCACAGGCGCAGGAACAGGTCCACCTCGCTGACGACCGGCACCCGGCCCGCGTGCTCGAGTGCCCCGAGGGCCTCGCGGAGGCGCGGCTCGGTGGTCGGGAAGCGGCTGCTGACCGACGGCGAGGTGCACACCATCGCCTGGTCCTCGAGCACCGAGGCCGGATCCACGGTGGGTCCCAGCCGGAGCTCGACCCGGCGATCGCCGAGCTGGGCGATGGCATCGGCGAGCTCGCCGGCGTCCCTCGCGTCGTATGCGGTCACCCGGGCGCCGCGGTCGGCGAGGAAGCGACACAGGGCGATGCCGCTGCGCGCGAGCCCCAGGACCGCGACCGGCCGTCCGGCGAACGACCCGAGGTCGAGGCGCGTGACGTCGATGGGCTCCACGGTCGCCACGGCTCCGCTCAGCGGAGCGTCCCCCGGGTGCCGAGATAGAACGCGACCCCCACGAGCGCCGACAGGCCGCCCACGATCCAGAAGCGGATGGTGATCTTCTGCTCGGGCCACCCGATGAGCTCGAAATGGTGATGCAGCGGCGCCATCCGGAACAGCCGACGACCCTTCCACTTGAACCACAGGATCTGGGCGATGTCCTGGACGGTCTCGACGACGAACACGAACCCGATGACCGGCAGCAGCATGATCTGGCCGGTGATGAGCGCGACCACGGCGAGCGTGGCGCCCAGGCCCAGGGCGCCCGAGTCACCGATGAACACCTCGGCGGGGTGGACGTTGAACCACAGGAAGCCCAGCAGCGAGCCGATGATGAGCGCGCACAGGATCGCCAGGTTCGACTGGGGCGGGCTCGTGTTGAGCGCCGCGATGGCCATGAAGCCGATGAACGCGAACACGAGCGTGCCGCCTGACAGGCCGTCGAGGCCATCGGTGATGTTGACCGCATTGCTGGAGGCGACGATGGCGAATGCCGCGAACAGGACGTACAGCCACGGCTCGATGTTGAAGAGGCCCAGGAACGGCACGACGACCCCGGGGATCTCGTAGGTGTCCTGGATCTGGTACGCCACCAGGACTGCCACGATGATCTGCCAGACCAGCTTCTGGCGCACCCGGATGCCGTCACCGGTGCGCGCATTGAGCCAGTCATCGACGGTACCCAGGGCGCCCACCAGCAGCAGCGTCGCGAGTGGCGCGAACGTGCCCGCGTCGATGAAGCTGCCGAACCCACGCACGATCTCGAAGACCGCGGCGAGCGCCGCGACCACGAGGATGATGAGCAGCCCGCCCATGGTGGGCGTGCCCTCCTTGCTGTAGTGCGACTCGGGTCCGTCCACTCGGATGCGCTTGCCCATCCCGAACGAGCGGATGAGCCGGATGAAGGGCGGGAACAGGAGCACCGTCACGAAGAACGCGACGAGGCATCCGACCACCAGCATCGCGCCGGCGGTCACGCTCATGCCGGTCACGCGACGGATGCCTCCGGCCCGGCCAGCGGGCCGCCGCCGGCCGCGACCAGCTCCCCGACCAGCACGTCGAGCTCGACGCCGCGGGATGCCTTGACGAGGAAGGTGTCGCCGGGTGCCGCATCCGCCAACAGCAGGGCGCGGGCCGCAACCCTGTCACGGATCACGAGCACGTCCCCGGCGTCCATGCCCGCCTCGATCGCGCCAGCCGCGATGTCGTCGCCGGCGCTGCCCACGGCGACCAGCCGGTCCGCCGTCGCCGGGACCAGCCGTCCCACGGCTCGATGGGCCTCGCGGGATCCGATCCCCAGCTCGAGCATCTCGCCCAGCACCGCGATGCGCCGGCCGGGGAGCGAGGCCAGCAGATCCAGCGCCGCTGCCATCGAGTCCGGGGCCGCGTTGTAGCTGTCGTCGAGCACGCGCCAACGCGGGGTCTCGATGAGCGTCGTGCGATGCGGCGCCCGCGAGCCGCGCGCCAGGCCACGCGCGATGGCCGGCGCGTCGAGACCAGCTGCATGCCCCACCGCTGCCGCCGCGAGCCCGTTGTGGACCGAGTGCCGGCCCAGCGCGGGCATCGTCACCTCCACCTCCCCGGCATCGGGCAGCCGGAGCCGGAAGCGCATCCCCTGCGTGCCGAGCGAGGACACATCGGACGCCGTCACGTCCGCCTCGGGCGAGAAGCCGTATCGGACCACGCGTGCCGCGCTGGCGCCGGCCATCCCCGCGACCCTCGGGTCGTCCGCGTTGAGCACCGCCACGCCGTCCGCGGGCAGCGCCTCGACCAGCTCCCGCTTGCCCTCCACGATGGCGTCGATCGATCCCGCCCGCGACAGGTGGACACCACGGACCGCCGTGACCACGCCCACCGAGGGTCGTGCGATACCGCACAGGAGCGCGATGTCGCCGCGCACGTAGAGGCCCATCTCGAGCACGGCCGCACCGTGCTCCGGGCCCAGGTCGAGCAGCGTCAGCGGCAGTCCCACCTCGTTGTTGCGATTGCCCTCGTTCCGGAGCACGGTCCATCGTTCCGCGAGCACATCGGCGACCACCTCCTTGGTGGAGGTCTTGGCGAGCGAGCCCGTGATACCCACGACGAGCGGGTCGAACCGGTCGCGCCACGCGGCCGCCGCTCCCCGCAGCGCGGCGCCGGTGTCACCGACGAGGATGATGGTGACGTCGTTTGCTGCCGCGAGCGCATCCACCGCCGAGGCCGCCGGCGCATCACTGACGACCAGCGCGGCTGCGCCGGCCGCGATCGCATCGGCCAGGAACCGATGGCCATCCGTGCGCTCGCCGGGCAGCGCGAAGAACGCGACGCCGGGGCGCACCAGGCGGGAGTCCACGGCGGCGCCGTGCACGGCCCGATGGCCCATGCGCAGCGCGCTCCCGACGGTCGCCGACGTCAGCCACGGGCCGCCAGATGCCTGCGGTCGCCCATCACCCACGGTCGGCGGGATTGTCGCACCAAGTGGCCGACCGGCCGGTATCGACGCCGCCCCGCGGGTGGTGGGCCGCGAACAGGGCCCGATGTCGAGCGCGGAGGTCACCCGCGGGCCTCGCGCCGCCGCTTGCCCGCGGTCTCGAGGGCGCGCTCCGCGTCGCTGCCCGCCTCCGGGAGCCCCGCGTTGGGATCGGACGAGCGCCGGATGTCGAGGCTGGCGATGACGCCGCGCGCGACCCGCCGGAACAGCTCGTACGAGGTGATGTTCAGCCGCAGGTCGCCCGGTCCCTTGACATCCGGGTCCGCCTCGTGGATGCGCACCCCGACCACGGCCTCGGGCTGGTCGCCGCCCACGTACCCCACGAACGTGAAGTTGAACGTGTCGTAGTCGTAGGCGGCGGCCCGCTGGCGCCAGATCTGCGCCGTGCCCGTCTTGCCGCCGACCTCCCAGCCGCGGATGAGGGATCCCTCGGCGTAGTGGGCGACACCGCCGGTCACGTGCATCAGCAGGTCGCGCACCTGCTTGGCGGTCTTCTTGCGCATGACGCGCACCGGGTCGGCCGCGGGCTGTGTCTCATCGCCGATCGCGACCAGGAAGTGCGGCTGCACGCGCATCCCGCCATCCGCCATGGGCGCGAAGGCGTTCACGAGCTGGACCAGGGTCACCGCGACGCCCTGGCCGAACGAGCGGTTGGCGAGGTCGATGGGAGCCCAGGGGTTCCGTTCGGGGTCGGCCGCGATGCCCGCCACCTCGCCCGACACGTCCACCCCGGTCAGCTGGCCGATGCCAAGCTTCTCCCAGGTCCGGTACAGCACCCGCGAGGCGCGAACGGTGTTCCGACCAAGGCGCTTGGCGACCTTGGAGACACCGACGTTGCGCGAGTAGGCGATGACATCGCGGAACGGGATCCGGCCCATGCCCGACTTGTCGGCGTTGCGGACCTTGTCCGGGCCGAAGGTGATGACCCGGTTGTCCAGGATGCGGCTCTGGGGGGTGACCCGCTTGGCCTCGAGCGCAGCCGTGGCCGTCATCATCTTCATCACCGAGCCGGGCTCGTACACCTGGCTGACGTTGGGATCGAGGAACAGCGCCTTGTCGGTGCTCGTGATGTCGTTCGCGTCGTAGCCCGGCACCGACGCCCACGCGAGGATCTCGCCATTGTCGGGGTCCATCACGATGCCGCTCACCCGGCGCGCGTCGTCCGCGTTGTAGGCGAGGAGCAGCTCCTTCTCCAGCTGCAGCTGCAGCGAGGCATCGATGGACAGCCGGATGTCCCTGCCGTCGATCCCCGGGTCGAGCACGAGCTCGGAGCTCTCGAGGGGCTGGCTGAACCGATCCCGCGCGACCGCGACCCGCTTGGGCGTGCCCGCGAGGACCGCGTCGTAGTGGCCCTCGATGCCATAGAGGCCGGCCCCGGTGCTCGGCAGCACGAACCCCAGCAGCTGGCTCGCGAGGCTGGTGCCCGGCTGGCCGCCGGGGTTGGGGTAGATGCGCACGGCATGAGGCAGGAGCTGCAGGTCTCCCAGGCCCTTGCTCGAGATGAGCGAGCGCACCTGCCAGCTCTGGTCCTCGGTGAGCTCGCGCTCGATGACCGCGTACTTCAGCTTGGGGTCGAGCGTCGTCCGGCGGAGGTGCGTCCGCTCGGCCTCGTCGAGCCCGAGGATCTCGCCGAGGCCCTCGACGATGGTCTCGCGCTCGGTATCGTCGATCATCTCGGGGTATGCGTTGAGGCTATCCCGGAAGCCGGTGGTCGCGAGCACCCGGCCGTGACGGTCCAGGATGTCCCCGCGCACCGCCGGGACATCGGCCGTGCGCTGGATCTGGCCCATGGCGCGTACCGACAGCTCGGGACCCATGACCACCTGCCAGAAGGCGAGCCGGAGCACTCCCACCGCCGCGAGGATGACCAGCACACCCAGCACCGCGGCGCTCCGCCAGTGCCGGTCCGTCCGACCGGGCATGCCGCCTCAGCGCGCTCCGAATCGGCGAGCACGCCCCAGCGTGTCGAGGTCCGCGTCCAGCGCCCATTGGAGCACGAGCTCCTCGGAGCCCAGGCCCGTCACGACGCCGTCCTGGGACTGCAGCTCCTGGAGCAGCGCTTCGCGCTCCATCGCCAGGTTGTCCAGCTCGTAGCGGGCGGCTTGCGCCTGGAACAGCTGCGACAGGTAGAACAGGACCGTGAGCAGCACGGCGGCGACCGTCGCGATGCCCATCGCCGCCGTACGCGGCCGATGCACTGCCACTGCGACGGTCCGCCGTCCGAGGAGCGCCGCGTCGCGGGCGAGCGCGCGCCGGTGATGGACGGTGACGGGACGGCCGAGGGCCGAGCCGTCGCCGAACCGCGCGGTCCGGACGACGGGCGCCTTGGACCGGGCGCCAGCGGCCGGTCGTGCGGCGACACGGCCGGGTGCGCTTGGTCGGGTCGCCACCGCGGCGGAACGCGCCGTGCTCGGCCGCCGCCCCGCGACGGGCCGGCGGCCGGCGACGGGGCGAGGGTCGCTGCCGCGGACGGCGGGTCGCGCGGGTGCCGGCCCGGGAGCGTCCGACCCGAAGCCGCGCAGCAGGGCGCCCAGGAACGGGATGCCGCGCGGTCGCTCGGATGCTCCCTGGTAGATGGCCACGGTCAGGCGCTCGCGCTACCGAGCG
>JBEVIK010000048.1:0-8574 GCA_040510715.1 Candidatus Limnocylindrales bacterium | reverse complement strand
TGGCCTGGTCGATCCGTGGGTCGTTCATGTGTCTGGACTCCTTGGTGTACCCCTCGGGTCCCGGGTGGGACCCTGCTGCAACGAGACTAGGTGCGCGGTCCTGACGGGAGCACCGCGCGCGATCGTGGCCCTGTCACGATCGCGTCGCAGCGGCCTTGCAGCGCCATCTACGCGATCCCGACGAACCTGCGGCACGATGGGAGCCATGGCACGCATGGCATGGGCGCTCGGGCTCCTCCTGTGCGGCGTCGTGCCGGCCGGCCCCGTCGGCGCTCAGGCTGCGTCACCTGCCGATGCGTTCGTCGAGGAGGCCATGCCCTACCTCGGCTACACGGTCCACCTGCCTGGGTCGTGGGAACGGGTCGAGGGGGACACGTCGATGCCGGTGCCATCCATCGAGTCGGTCGCCGATCGCGACCAGGTGACGGCCCAGGCGCTCGCCGCCGCGGCCGAGCACATCGCGGCCGACGGGGGCCTCCTCGACCCGATGGGCCTGTGGGCCGTCGATCCGGCCAGCCTGCTCCAGCTGGGTGTGCTCGCGGGTGACCCGTATCGAATCGACGCGGACGACCTTCGCGCGAGCGTGGAGGCATCGGTCGCCGAGCGGGGCTCGGACATGGGCGACCGCCTCGTCGAGCCGGTTGCGCTGCCTGCGGGGGGCGGGTTCCGGGCGACATATCTCAATGCCATCGACCTGGCGCAGCACGTGGAGTACCACCTGCGGACATCCACGGGCCGCTATCTCGTCCTCGCCGCGACCTTGCCGGGGCTGTTCGACGAGTCCCTCTCGGCGGTGGTCGACGAGGTCGCGCGGTCGCTGGCCCCCATCACCGGCTCGTCAGGCGACCGACCCGCGCCGTTTCCCCTCGCCTCGTCCCCGCCTGCCACCGACCTGCTGGCGAGCCTGCCGGCGCGGGTCGGTGGTGTCGAGCTCGAACGCCAGCTCCTGGACGGGGAGTCGCTGGTCACGTCGAGCGGAGAGGCGAGCGGGTCGCTCGCGAGCTCGATGGGGGTGCTGGTGGACGCCCCCGCCGACCTGACCCTCGCCATCGGCACACCGGCCGACAGTGACCAGGACCTGGTGGTCGCGGCGTTCGCCCTGGCGGGCGTGGACCGCGCTGAGCTCGACGCGGTCCTCGGGACGTTCCCCGAGGAGGTCTGGTCACGCAGCCGGCTCGGGCCGCTCGAGGTCCTCGTGAGCGTGCGCGGCGACGGTGGGCGCCACACCTGGCTGTGGAGCGGGGCACTCCCCACCGGCGACGCTGTGCTCTACCAGGTCGACTCCACCAACGGGACCCTGGCGCGCGAGGTCATCGGCGCGGTCGGCGACGGATGACCCCATCGCGGACTATTGACGATCGATGCCATCGCGAGGCCGTGAGGTCGGGAGCCATCGCCGCGAGACGTCAGCCCGCGTCGCCGAGGAGCGGGGAGGCCCGCAGGGAAGGGTGGTGGAGATGAGGGGACTCGAACCCCTGACCCCTGCGATGCGAACGCAGTGCTCTCCCAGCTGAGCTACATCCCCGGGACCGCGGGTGACCTGTCACCCGGGCCCGCAGTATACCGCGGGCCGGTTCGGGTGCCGCCGGTCGCGACCTGATCGCGCGGCCCCCGGAGCGCCTACTGGAGCGCCGGCGGGCCCCCGGGTGGGATCGCCCACACGACGAGCACGAGCATCAGGAACACGAGCACGCCCACGAGTGCGAGGGCGCTCAGGATCTCGGTGCGTGTGGGGCCCATCGGGGCCAGCATACCGAAGGCGCGACAGCGTCGTCCGGTGGTGCCAGGCATCGGCGCGACGGCGCCGTGCTCATCCGCTCCCGGGTCGGCCGGTCACTTCCCGAACAGCGTGCCGAAGACCGTGCGCACGAGGTCGGTCGTGGGATCCGACGACGTGGAGCGCCTCCCCGACACGCTCCGGGTGATGGCCCGCTGGGCGCGAGCCCGGGCGGCCTGCTCTTCGCGCGCCATCCGCTGCTGCTCCCGGAGCATCTCGCGCTGGGCCTGCTCGAGCGCACGCTGACGCTCACGTTCCAGGCGCTCGGCAGCCTTCGCGGCCTCCCGTTGCGCACGCTCCTGCTCCTTGGCGGCCTCCCGCTCCACGCGCTGCTGCTCGCGGAGCGATTCGCGCTCCTCTCTCGCCAGCTCCTTGGCCCGCGCCTTCTGGGCGGCCTTGATCTCGGCCGCGGTCATCGTGGCCGCGACCGCGGGATCCACGCCCGCCGCGAGCGCGGCCGCGGTACGTGCCGCGTCCAGCCGGCGCCCGATGATCTCGTGGGCGCTCTCCCGGTCGATGCGGGTGCCGTACTTGGCACCCAGCATCCCCGACTGGAGCCTGGCCGCGAACCGGTCGGGCGGGATCGCCGCCATCAGCGAGTCCGGGGGCAGGATGCGGGTCGCGGCAAGGGGCGTGGGGATGCCCTTGGGGGAGAGCACCGTGACCAGCGCCTCGCCGGTGCCCAGCGAAGTGATGGCCTTCTCGACGTCGTAGTGCGTGGAGGTCGGGAAGGTGCGCGCGGTCTTGCGTAGCGCATCGGCGTCCTCGGGCGTGAACGCGCGCAGCGCGTGCTGCACCCGGTTGCCCAGCTGGGCGAGCACCGACGAGGGCACGTCGGTGGGGGTCTGGGTCACGAAGTAGACCCCGACACCCTTGGAGCGGATGAGCCGGACCGTCAGCTCCACCTGGTCCATGAGCGCCTTCGACGCGTCGTCGAACAAGAGGTGTGCCTCGTCGAAGAAGAAGCACAGCTTGGGCTTGGGCAGGTCGCCCGCCTCGGGCAGCGACTGGTAGAGCTGTGCGAGCAGCCACAACATGAACGTGCTGAACAGGCGCGGCTTGGCCATCACGTCGGATAGCTCGAGCACGCTGATGACGCCCTTGCCATCCGGGGTCGTGCGCATCAGGTCCGCGACATCGAACGAGGGCTCGCCGAAGAACACATCGGCGCCCTCCTGCTCGAGCACCACGAGCGCCCGCAGCAGGACCCCCACGGATGCCTGGGACATGCCGCCGTACTCGGCGAGGATGGGCTTGCCCTCCTCGGAGGCGAGGAACCGGAGGGTGGTCGCGAGGTCGTCGAGGTCCAGCAGCGCGAGGGATCTATCGTCGCAGTACTTGAACACGAGGCTCAGGATCGAGGTCTGGGTCTCGTTGAGGTCGAGCACCTTCCCCAGCAGCAGCGGCCCGAACGAATGGACGCTCGCCCGGACTTGTGCGCCCAGCTTCCCCGACAGCGACAGGAACTCCACCGGGTGACCCTTGGGTGCGAACGTCCAGCTCATCGACGCCGCGCGGTCGAGGATCGCCTGGTTGGTCCCGTCCCCGGGTTCCGCGAGCCCCGTGAGGTCGCCCTTGATGTCCGCGACGAACACCGGCACCCCGGCCTCTGACAGCTCACCCGCCAGCAGTTGGAGGGTCTTGGTCTTGCCCGTGCCGGTCGCTCCGGCCACCAGGCCATGCCGGTTCACCATCGCGGTGGCGACCTGGACGCGGACCTCGGGCAGGAGCTCACCGGCCAGCATCGGGCTGCCGATGGGCACGGCGGGCTGGTCGAGCGCATACCCCTGGGTCATCTCCGCGCGGAACGCGTCGTCCAAGCTGTCCTCCTCGCCCTCGTCCATGCGTGCCCGGTCCATGAGACCACGGAACGGGCCGGCGCCGCCACCCGTCGCCAGTTCGTGCCGGAGCTGATCCCCGAACGGAACCAGCACCTCGGGCATACTCCCGCGAATGTCCGACACGCGACTGGGACGCGTTGCCGGTGCAAGCGGCGGCCTCCTGGGCGTGGCTGCCGTGCCCTTCGTTGTGACCCGCCTGCCGCTGCTGCTGGCGGGCATCCTGTCGGTCGCGCTGCTGCCCGTCTCGCGCTACATCGAGGGTTACTGGCTCATCAAGGGCCTGGATCGGGCGTTCGACGCGTTCAGCCGCTGGGACGCGTGGCACTACACCCGGATCGCCCTGACCGGCTACCCCGAGAGCGACCCGTCCCGTGCCGCGTTCTTCCCGCTCTTCCCGACCCTCATCCGGGTCTTCGCGGAGGTCGTCGGTCGGACCGACCGTCCCGGTTTGTTCGCGACGGCGGTCGTGGTCGCCAACGTGTGCCTCCTGCTGGCGACCATGGTGCTCATCGCCCTGGTGCGCCTCGACCTCGACGCAGACGACGCGCGCCGGGCGGCGTGGTACCTGCTCGTGTTCCCGACCAGCCTGTTCCTCAGCGCGGGGTACTCGGAATCCCTGTTCCTGCTCCTGACGATGGGCGCCATCCTCGCCTGTCGCACGGATCACTGGCTGACCGCCGGCATCCTTGGCGGGTCGGCTGCCCTGAGCCGGCCGATCGGGGTGTGGGTGCTCCTGCCCCTCGCCATCGAGGCATACCTCGAGTGGCGCGCCGGGCGCCTCAGGCCGTGGCGCCCGATGTGGCGACCCGTGGTGGCGGTGGCCCTGCCAGGCATCTTCCTGCTGGGCTGGATGTGGTACCTCTGGATGCGCCTCGGCGACCCGCTGGCCTTCCTGCACGCGCAGGACGGGTGGAATCGGGAGGTCGGGCCACCATGGGACACCCTGATGCAGTTCTTCAGCGGGCGGTTCTCGCTCCACACGGGTTTCCACTCGCTGACGGACCTGGCGTTCACGCTCATCGGGATCGCAGGCGTGATCCTCTCGTGGCGCTGGCTGCGGCCGTCGTACACCGTGTGGTTCGGGGTGATGCTGCTGGTGCCGCTCATGACCGGCTCGCTCGTGTCGATGCCCCGGTTCGTGCTGGT
Source organism: Candidatus Limnocylindrales bacterium (assembly GCA_040510715.1). GTDB lineage: Bacteria > Chloroflexota > Limnocylindria > Limnocylindrales > CSP1-4 > JAFMJV01. The sequence goes on along the minus strand of JBEVIK010000048.1, from coordinate 3,810 downwards.
CATGTTCCCGCTCTACCTGGTGCTCGCCATCCTCGGCCGCCGCCAGGCTGTGCACGACTCCCTGCTGGTGGTCGGCATGGGGGTGGGCGGCATCTACATGGCGCTGTACGCACAGTGGTACTGGGTGGCCTGATGGCGCGCCCTGGGCGCAGACGGTCCGCGACCCATGTCGCCCGGCGTCCGTGTCCCCGATCCCGATACGATCCGTGTCGATGTCCACGTTCGATCTGACCCATGAGCGCACGGTCGCCCGCGTGCCGCCCCTCGCGTCGATGTCGCGACGGGTTGCCGAGTGGCTCATCGCGCTCCTGCTGGGGACGGCCCGGCCGGGTTCGCCTGGGCGCCGGGGACTCGACCACCTGCTCTCGCTGCCGGTCGCGTCCATCGTGGCGTACGTCGCGTTCACGCTGATGATGCTGCGCACGGTCGATTCCCTGGCGCACCGCTCGCCGCTGTACCTGCTGGCGCTGCTCGCCATCCCGGCGGGATGGTTCCTGCTCCGTCGACCCATCGCGCTGGGACTGCTCCTCGCGGTCTCCAGCATCTGGGTCCGGATGCTGTACCTGGGCGCGCCGGAGACGTGCGACCAGATGATCGTCAGCCGCGCGGCGCTCAGCGTGGCGCTCGGGGGCGGCAATCCCTACGGGTTCGGGTATGCCGAGTCCGTGCCACCCGGCGCGCCGTTCCCGTATGGCCCGCTCGGGCTCCTGACACCCGTGCTGGGCCCGGCGGGCGAGACCTTGGCGTTCGCCGCCGTCGCGATGATCCTCGCGTGGCAACGGGCCCTGTTCACGCTGGTGTTCTTCGGCGCGTCGCTCCAGTGGGTGGAGCTCGGCGCGTGTGGCATGAACGACATGATCCCGGCGCTGCTCGTGGTCGGTGGCCTGCTCCTCGTCGAGCGCCGCCGGCACGTGGCCGGCTCGGTGCTGGTCGCCCTGAGCGCGGGCATCAAGCCCTACTCCTTCGCGTGGTTCCCGGCGCTCATCGGCTATGGCGGCGTGACGACCGCGATCGCGCTCATCGTCACCGCGGGCCTCGCGTGGCTGCCCGTCCTCGTCTGGGGGCCCATGAGCTATCTCGATTCGGTCAAGGGTGCCTGGGTCGTCCAGCATCGCCAGGACCAGAACACCATCGACATGCCCATCCTGCGCGTGCTCGCACTGCCCCTCGCCGCCCTCTCGCTGCTGGTCCGCAGCTGGGAGGGCATGGTCCTCATCGGCGCCGCCATCTTCGTGCTCATGATGGCCACCGACTACTGGATGAGCCTCGGCTACTGGATGGTGGTGCTGCCACCCGTCGGGATCGTGCTGGAGCGTGCCCTGCGGGCGTTCGGGGCGAGCCTGCGTGAGGCGGCCGCGGAGGATCGGGTGCCCGTGGCGGTGCCCGCCGTCAGCTGACCCCGCCCGCCGACCCGGCCTTCGGCCGCTGGGTGCCTCCGCGCGACAGGCGCTGGAGCACCGACGCGATCGCCTTGCGCGTTTCGTCCCCGTCGTAGCGGAGTCTCGGGTCGGCATCGAGCACGTGCTCGGCCGTCGCGTCGCCGATGCGCGTGAACAGCACCGGGTAGATCGAGCCGGAGCCATCAGCCTCGAGCGTCACCGCGACGGCATCCGATCCACCCGCGTCCAGGACGTGCGTGAGTGGCTGGGTGCCCTCGTCCCGCAGGCCACCCGCCGCATCGCTGGCCAGCACCCGCGCGAGATACCCCCGCTGGTGGAACAGCTCGGGCGAGGTCGTGAGCTCCCGCGTGATGAGGTCGACGGCCGCGTCGTGGGCGACGAGTGGCTGGTCCACGACCCTCCCGTCCACGAGGCCGGCGAGGCGCCTGGCCAGCAGCCGCGCGTTGTACCGGGCGCCGTGGACCGCCCCGGAGTTGGACGGCACGCCGTGCCGCCGGAGGCCGCGCGCGCCCTGTGTGATGGTGCCCGCGAAATGGATCCCGGGGAGCGTCGCGCTCTCCCACCAGCTGGTCTGGACCGGGAGGCGGCTCTGGCCCGTCACGGCGACCCCCAGCGACGGGAGGTCCCGCAGGGGCGTCTGGAAGCCCGTCGCCGCGACCACCGCATCCACCTCGGCGACCAGTGGGTCACCCGGCCCGGCGCGTCGGAGGTGGACCGCGAGCGAGCCGTCCGCCGTGCGTTCGATGCGCTCGAGCGACGCGTCGAGGATGGTCACGCCGCCACCCAGCACCGCATCCTCGAACGGCTGGAGATAGCGCGCGCGGACCCCGACCAACGTCTTGGTGACCACCGACAGCGAGGTGGGGGAGGGGGAGACCAGCGCCAGCGAGCGCGCCCAGGGCAGCATCCCGCTGGCCAGCTCGAAGCCCGAGTTCTGTTTGCCGATGATGAGCACCCGCTGGCCCTTGTACTGCGGGGCCGGCCCCACGTCGGCGTATGACGTCGCGAGCTCGATTCCGGGCGTCGGCGGGGACCACGGCTCGGCCACGCCGACCGCCATCACGACATGCCGCGCGCGGTACTCGCCGCCCTGGGTCTCGAGGACGAACCGCGTGCCATCGGGGTCCTCGACCAGCCGGGTGGCCTGCCACGCGCAGTCGTAGCGCACGTCGCCGGCCGCCCGCTCGGCGAATGCCACCAGGTTCGCCTCCATCTCGGCGCGGCTGGGGAAGCTGCTGGTCCCATCGAGGAAGCCGCGCTGGAGCCCGCGCGCGTCCGGGAGCTCGGTGAGCAGGCTGTTCCAGTCGGCGCGCTCCGCGAGCGGGTCGCCGAGATCGTCGGTGACGTAGGGCTTGGTCCACGACAGCAGGCGCTGGAAGTGGGGCCAGCGCCGGAACATGCCGCCGGGCGCGGGGTCGGCGGAGATGACCGCGTGGTGGACGCCGAGCGCCTTGAGCTCTGCCGCGACCTGGAGCCCGCCTGGGCCGCTGCCCACGACGACGACGGGATAGCTCCCCGCTGGCTGTGCCATCGCTGTGGTCGATCGATACGTGGGGATCAGCCGGACCAGCGGTTGGCGGCCCGGAGCCGGCGCGCCATGGCCTGGAGCATCCGATACATCACCCGCGGGTTGGACAGCAGGAACGCCTCGGTCTCCGGGCCGGCGAGCACCAGCGCCCGGAGGGGCTGTACCGCGACGATATCGGCCACCGGCGCGATGCCCAGGAGCACCGAGATCTCCCCGAAGAAGTCGCCCGGACCGAAGCGCGCCCGCTCGTCACCATCGATGACCACCGCGGCGGCGCCCTCGAGGATGACGTGGAGACCGGACCCGGTCAGGCCCTGGCGGATGACCCTGGCGCCGGCCGCGAAGACCTCCTCCTCGGCCATGTGCGCGACACGTTCCAGCGCGGCCAGGTCCAGGTCTGCGAACAGTGCGAACCCTGCGAGGGTATCGATGAGCTCCGCGTCGTTCGACATCGTCCCGCTCAGTGCGTCCAGGTCGGTGCACAGAGCGTACACGGGTCGGAGGCGCGCAGAGGTGCCGTTCCGAGGTGCCACGCAGGGACGACCAGGCCCTTGACAACTGACAAGACAGATGTCGTAACATGGCGCCATGCCGACCCAGACGGTCCACGCAGCCACGATGGGCGCCGACCCTTCCCCCGCCACGACGGGCGCCGAGCCTGCCCCGCCCCGGTCGGCCGGTCGCATGTCTTCAGCCGAGCGGCGTGCGAGCATCGGCCAGCTGCTCGCGGACGGTGCCTGCATCCCGGGTGACGCGCTGGCACGCGACCTGGGGGTCAGCCGCCAGGTCATCGTCCAGGACGTCGCGGTGCTGCGCGCGGGCGGGCTCGACATCGTCGCGACGGTCCGGGGCTATGTTCTCGCGACGTCCCCGGCACCCAGC
>JBEVIK010000047.1:0-10030 GCA_040510715.1 Candidatus Limnocylindrales bacterium | reverse complement strand
CCGTTCCGCGTGTCACCGGCAGTGATGGCCGCCGCGCGCGGCCGCATAGGCTCGTTCAAGCACCGGATCACCGGCCTGCGGACGGCGCCCGGGCCGATCCCGGCCGAGCGGCTCCGAGCGGCGATGCGTGCCGGACTTGAGGACCAGGTGGATCACCTGCGATCCCCATCGGACTCGTTCTCGCTGTCGGCGTGGCGCAAGTGGGCACGCCTGATGACCGACGGACGGAACGCCAAGGCGTGGCCGCGGGTCTTCGCCGATGGCGTCGGCCTGTTCGGCTCGCTGTCGGCCCTCCATGAGCAGGTCGACGGCCAGGTCGGACCCTGGGGTGGGCACCTTCGGGAGCTGTACGCCGCCTCACTCGATGAGGCGGCCGTCGCGCTCGACAGCCCTGCGCTGGGCGACGCGGCGCGGGCGTGGAGGGGCGTCGCTGACCGATGGGAGGAGCTTGCCGATGGGGCTGTGCCGCCCGATCTCGACGGCGCAGCCGATGCGGTCGAGGCAGCCGAGGCGCTGCACGAGGCGGTGATGGCCGGCGAGCCGGGCCGGGCGCGTGCGGCGGCTGCCGCGGAGACCGTGTGGGCGATCCGGGATCGGTACGCCGACGACTTCCCCCTCCCGCCGGACCGGGTCGCGGCGATCCTCGAGGACCTCGGCGATCAGCTGAGCGCGATCTACCAGGCGGAGGTCGAAGCCCTCGCCATCACCGCTCGGGCCATCGGCAGGTGAGCCGGCGCCGTGGACCGGGACTCGACCGTCGGCCCTGTCAATGCCCCCGTGCAGCCTGGTCCACGGCAAGTGGACCCAGGCGCTCGAGCATCACCCTGATGGCGGGGGAGCCGGGTTCGTAGTACGACTTCCCGTGACTGTGCGGGAACCCCCGCCCCAGATCGACCTCGACATCCTCGAGTCGGGTGGCATCGGGCCATAGTCCCGTGACCTTGAACCCCATGAAGTCGCGCGGGTCATAGATGTTGATCCAGGGCTCGAACGCACGGGCGCTGGCGGCCTTCCCGAGCGCGCCGAGCACCTTGAGCGCACCCGGCTGCGAGCCCATCGTGACGAAGGCATCACAGTCGCCGCCGGCTGACCCTGCGAGCGTGTCCGCGAGGATGATGCCTCCGAGGCTGTTGCCCAACGCGACCACCCTTCCCTCGCTCTGGCCCGCTGCCTGGAGATGGGTCTCGGTAGCGCGAGCGCGCCGCAGGGCGCCGGTCACGTACCGCCGTATGGCGTGGCCGTTGCGCTGGTACAGGAGGATGTCCGCGATACCGAGGATGCCCGTGCTCATCAGCTCCCGTCGTGCCCGGCGCAACGCGTCGGTCGCCATCAGGCCGACGAGGGCCGGGACCTGTCCCTCGCCGAGGACGTTGTCGAGGACCACGACAGCGACCGCCGCCCACTCGAGCAGGTTCAGCTTGACACCGAGAGCAGACGCGACCTGCACATGCTGGTCATCGCTGGCATCCGGACCGAGCAGGAGCTCGGCGCCGATGCTCGCGACCGCGGATGCCGCACCGGCCATCACGCCGAAGATGTCGAAGCCCCGCACGGCCGCGTAGTCGCCCGAGGCCCGAACCTGGGACGCCGCCCTCGACACGGCGTCGTTCGCCTGCTCCGCCGGGTATCCCTCGACCGTGGGCTCCGGCCCCAGTCCCTGCTCCACCCACAGCAGCAGGAAGCCGTCGCTGATCGTGGCCGCAGCGGTGGACGACTCGTTCCCGCGCGAGCGGCATTCGTCGCCGACTCGCCTGAGCGCGGCATACGGATCGGCTCGAAGCCGTCGCCAGGAGGTGGCCGCGCGCCCCCCAGCGACCTCGGGCATGGTGTCGAGCATCCCATCGAGCGACGACCCCCGGGCATCGCCCCAGGTGCACACCACGACGTCGAAGTCCCTGCCAAGCTCAGCGAGGCGGTCCCGGATGAGCTGGCCGTGCGACAGGACGCCCCTGGCAGGGTCGGTCCCGACCCGGTCACCGGCCCGTGCACATAGACGATCGTGCCGCTCCGCATCGACGAACCTCCTCGGTCGCTCAGACCACGACCTTGCGCCCGCATGCACCTCCGCCGCGAGCCTAGCCCATGCCTGCTAGTCGGGGCCGCAGACCCCGACGAGCTCCAGGGGTTGCCCGTCCCCCAGCTGTGACCCATGCTTGCATCGAGGAAGGTCGATGATCGAGGAGCACACCGTGTCCGACCACGACGAGCCGGAGCATCAGCATCGCCACCTGTCATACGCCGATGCGGTGCTCGGATACCGGGCTGACAAGGACCGCTTCTTCAAGGATTCGACCGGAAGCCCGATCCCTGCCGAGGATCGCTCGTCGTTCGCGGGCCTGACGTACTTCCCCGTGGACGAGACGATGGTCATCGATGACCTTGCCCTTGAGCCGTACACCGGTGACGCGCCGGTCCGATTCGAGATCCCCACGTCGGATGGCCGTCTTCGGCCCGCGGAGCGAGCCGGTGTCTTCCGGTTCGGCGTGGATGGTCGCGAGCTGACGATCACCGCCTACCGGCTCGCGGGCGGCACGGACGGTGCGTTGTTCGTGCCGTTCCTGGACGCGACCAGCGGCGCCGAGACGTATGGCGCCGGTCGATACCTGGATATCGAAGCGCAGGACGACGGCACGTACTCCCTTGACTTCAACCTGGCCTACCACCCGTCATGTGCGTACGATCCGCGGTTCTCGTGCCCCATCACGCCACCCGAGAACCGTCTCCCGGTGCGCATCGAGGCCGGCGAGCGGCTTCCGCCGGCCACGGCCTGACGTCGAGCCCGGCCTTTCCGGGCACGATCCTGATCTCACCCCATCCGGTGGATGCCTCGATGCTCCATCTCCGCCACGCTGGGGAGGTCCCGCTGCGTTCGAGGTCCCGGTCAGGGGTCCGGATGGACGGGGACGCGTGGCCGGGGTATCGACACAGCGACCACGCCGCCGACCTGATGGAGGACCGATGACAGACCGATCGATCGACGAGCTGGGGCCCGTCGACTACCTCATCGTGGAGTTCCCGGCGGGCGCCCAGAACTTCACGGGTGAGGGTGCCGAAGAGCTCATCCGCCTCCACGAGTCCGGGACCGTCCGGATCATGGACGTGGTCATCATCGAGAAGCTCGAGGACGGCAGCATCGAGGGTCACGAGCTGTCCGACTTCGAGAACCTCGAGGGGCTGGCGCGCATCGAGGAGCAGCTGGCCGAGACGCTGGCTGCCGACGATGTCGCGGCCCTCGCGGAGACGATGGCACCCGGCAGCATCGCGGGCGTGCTCATCTACGAGAACCTGTGGGCGGCCCCGTTCGCATCGGCGATCCGACGCGCGGGCGGCCAGCTCATCTCCAATGGACGCATCCCGATCCAGGCGATCATCGCCGCCGTCGAGGCCGACGAGGCCGCCATCGCATCACAGGGAGGCTGACATGCCCCTCAGACCGTCACGAGTCGGTCGGGCCGCGGTCGTCACCGCAGCCGTCATGCCCGGTCCCAATCCGGTCGCGAAGGCGGCCGTCGTCGGTGCCGCGGTATCAGGTCCTGGCCGTTCGCCGGTGGCGACCGCGGCCGTCGTCGGCGCCGCCGTCAGCCCGGGTCCGAACCCCGTCGCCAAGGCAGCCGTCGTGGGAGCCGCCATCACGCCCGGCCGCCGCAGGTTCTAGCTCGCGCGGGCGGAGGCTGCCGCGAGGTCGCCGCCGCTTGCCGATGGATCGCCCCCAGCGGGATGGTCTGACCTTCATCGGACGCGACTCGAAGGAGGAGCCAAGACGATGAAGCTGACCGCGACGATGATGCTGTCCGTGGACGGCGTGTACCAGGGCCCAGGCGGCCCCGATGAGGACCGCCGCAACGGGTTCGAGCGCGGTGGATGGGTCGCGCCCCACTTCGATGACGAGACCGGACGCTTCGTGGTGTCCGTGTTCGAGCGCGCGGACGCCTTCCTCCTCGGGCGCCGGACCTGGCAGATCTTCGAGGGGTACTGGCCGCATCACGATGAGGGAGACGCGGTCTCCCACGGCCTCAACGTCCTGCCCAAGCATGTGCCCTCGACGACGCTCAAGGACCCGGGCTGGAACACCCAGGTCATCACGGGCGATGTGGAGCGCGGGATCCGTGCGCTCAAGTCGGCACCCGGTCGCGAGCTCCAGGTCCACGGGAGTGGCGAGCTGCTTCGCTGGCTGCTCGAGCACGACCTCGTGGACGAGCTCTACCTCCACATCTACCCGGTCCTCGTGGGTGATGGGATGCGGCTGTTCCCGGAGCACGGCCGGTCGCATGGGTTGACGCTGGTGGAGTCGATGTCCACGCCCTCGGGCGTCACCATCCAGACGTACCGACCGGCCGGTCGGGCGAGCTTCGGGACCGTCGGGGACTGAGCGCGAGTGATCCGAGGCTTGTAGCTCGGTTCCGTCAGACTGGACCGCCTCGGGACGCGCCGCGGATCGCCCGAGGAGGACCACGGATGACAGCAGCGCCGAGCACGACCAGCGATGACCAGGAGTTCAGCGAGCGCGAGCTCGCCTGGATCCGGGAACACCTCACGGAGCTGCGAGCCAGCGTCACCGATCCATCGATCGCGTACTGGTATATGGGGTCTGCGCTCGCCATCGGACTGGCCGCCCAGATCGTGGGCTACCTGATGCGACCCTCGACCACGAGCGAGCCGTTCGGCCTCATCGCCGACCTCGTCTACGCCTTTGGCCTGACCCTCTGGACCGGCGTCGTGGTGACCGTGTTCGTCCAGGTGCTCCCGGAGCTCAAGCGGCGCCAGATCCGCCGCTTCCTCGAGACGTACGAGGGGAGGCTGGGCGACCCGGTGCGTCCCCGTGACGCCGGCCCTCGAGGAGGTGCAGGGTCCTCCCGCCAAGGGTGAGCGATGCCCCCGTCAGACCTCGATCAGGGTCTCCAGCGGCACCTGGCGCCCGACCGCGTCGGTGACCGGACAGTGCTCGATGCCCCAGCTCGCGATCTCCCGCAGTCGCTCGGCGTCGATGCCCGAGGCCTGGATGGCGACGGCGACCCGGACGCTGAGTGGACCGGCCGGCACCGCCTGGTCGATGCCCAGGATGCCCCGATCGTCGGACTCGCTGTCGACCGTGACCTCCAGGGACCCGAGGGTGACCTCGAGCGACGCGGCACGCATCGCGATGAGGGTCGCCACGCAGCTCGCGGCCGATGCTCGGAACAGCCAGCCCGGTGACGGAGCGCTGGCCGTGCCACCGACGGACGTCGTCATGTCCGTGACCAGGACCTCGCCGGCCGCACCCGTGACATCCACCACGAGCCCATCCCGCAGGGTGGCTCGCGCGTGGCTGTCGCGGTAGCGGGCCTCCTGCGGGTTCGCGGTCAGGTACCCGACCGCGCCCTCCAGCGCGCGCCTGATGGACTCGGTGCCCATGTCTCCTCCTCGCGTCCCCGCCGGCTGCCGAGCGTCGGGTCCCGAGGATGGTGTCATTCGCGTCAATCGGCCTCGTCCCGGTTGCGACGCGCGCTCGTGGGTGTGAGACTTGTCCCACGTCACGCAACGTGGAGCCGATAGTCCGATGGACGCCGAGCAGGACCGACACCACCTGCGAGTAGCAACGTTCACTGCGCCCGAGACGTGGCACGTGCTCGACCAGACACTGCGCGGGTGCGTGCCCGCGTATGCCGCCCAGGCCGGGAACATCATCGCCTGGCTGGGACGCAGCGGTCCGGGGCCCACCGGAGCGCGTGTCCTGGCCTCGGTCTGGTCATCGCGGCGGGCGCATGACGAGGCGACCGACATCGTCGAGCTCGTCGCTGCGCGCGGCGGGGTGAGCGTCATCTCCGACCGGATCGACGTGCTGCCGGTGCGTCTGTACGAGGTGTTCGAGCGCGATCGGCCGATGACCATCCTGCGCGTGTTCCGAGGGCACACCTACCCCGGCCAGCTCGAGGTCTACCTCGAGGAGGCTCGCGCGGGCACACGCATCGATGGGACCCGACCCGACGGACCGGGATCGCTGGTCTGTGGCGCGGATGGCCAGGCGGCGTTCGTCACGGTCTCGCTGTGGCCCGACTGGTCGGCCATCGAGGCGTGCACCGGAGGGAACATCCAGCGGCCGCTCACCACCCGCAACGCTGCCCGCATCGAGCAGGGTGCGCCCACCCACTTCGAGATCGTGCCGGCCATCGAACCCGCCCTGGACCCCGGGTGAGCTGACCGCCCCGCCGAGGGACGCGGTGACCGTCAGTGGACCTGGCGCAGGCGGCCCGTGTCCACGTCGTAGATGAACCCCCCAACGAGCGTGCCGGGGGGGATCAGCGGGTGTGAGCGCACCTTCGCGACGTCCTCGCGCAGCGCTGTCGCCTGGTCACGGACGACGCGAAAGCTCATCCACGATGCATCCGCGTGCGCGTTCTTCCCGACGCGATCGCGGAGCGCCGCCTGGGAGTTCGAGACCGCCGCGCACCGCGTGTGCGCCACCAGGAGCACCCGCGTGACACCCAGCAGGTTGGTCGCGATGACGAGGCCCGAGAGCACCTCCTCGGTCACCCGGGCACCGAGATCCCGCAGGATCTTGGCATCGCCCGCCTTCAGGCCCAGCATGCCGAGGGGATCGATGCGCGAATCCATGCACGTGACGATGCCCACGCCGAGGCGCGCCACGCCATCCAGGCCACTCGACGTGAAGCGTTCCGCGAACGCGGCGTTCGCGCTGAGGAGATCGGCAAAGCCCGTCGCTGGGTCATCTCGTGGGTCGGTCACGCGCCGCAGGATACCCGCGGCGCATGGACGAGGGGCCGGTCCGGAGACCGACCCCTCTGGTGCCACCGGGCCGGCGGCGAGGATCGCGAAGCGGTACGACCCCTCGCCCAGGGCCGTCAGGGCACGTAGTCGATCGACCAGGTCACATCCACGCCGAAGTGGAAGTCGTCGTTGCGGAAGGCGCCATCGACGCGCCTGGTCGCGTTCGTGACCTTCTCGATGCCATCGCCCGTCGGGAGCGGCAGCTCGATCGCGTCGGTCCAGTCGTACTCATCGGGCTCGAGCACGCCGTCGTGCTCGAGGCCACGCGCAAGGACGCCCACATTGGCCTTGGACGGATCGACCGTCTCCGGCGAGCCCGTGTACGCGAACCCGAGCGGGTACGGCCGGTCGGTCTCGCTCCAGTCGTCGATGTCGCTCTCGGGCCGGTGGAACGACTCGATGACGTCGTACGCCGGGAAGGGGCCCTTGTAGACGGTGAACCAGAACTCACCCTCCCCGTACGTGCCCGAGTCCCCGTCGTCGTAGACGTGGAGCGTGTCGAATCGGACGGTCACCTTGCGCTGGTGGGTATCGAACTCCTCGACCCGCGACTCCCAGTTGCCGAACTCGTCCATGACCGTGTAGGCGCACCAGTAGTGATGGCCCGCGAACAGCGGCAGGATCTCCACGGCATGGCTCGTGCCCTGCACCATCAACGGTGACGTCGGCGCGCCGTCCGGGGACTTGAGGTGCGGGATGCCGGCGGCATCGGTGACGGGCGGGACCCGGCTCACGCCGATCTCCGCGAGCACCGTCGGGACGCTCGTGGCGACGACATGCTTGTGCCAGGTGCCGCCCTCGTGGCTGCCTTCGTCGCTGATGAGCGACGTCGCAGCCGGCTGCTTTCGGACCGCGTACACGACGACCGAGTCGATCAGCCTTGGGTCGCCGAGCGGGCCGTTGCCCTGGAAGTAGATGCCGACCTCGTACCATTCGCCCGGCCGCAGCGTGATGGGGAATCCGCCGCGCTGGTCCGCGTCGGCCGTGCCGACCCTCGTGAACGGGTTGATGGGCCCCCAGCCGGTGCTGCCCGAGCGCTCCCAGAGCTCGTCGTTCGGGTCCTTCTCGTACTTGATGGTGCTCGAGCCGCTGGTCTCGCCAGCCTGGACATCCACGATGATCGGCCGCTTGCTTGCCGTCACCTTCGGGAACCCCATCGCTGCATGCCTCCTGGAGTGGACCTCGTGGCGGTGTTCCGCGACCACTGCGGGGTCGACGAACGTCCAGAGGGCTGAGGGTGCCGAAAGATACGATCGCTACCCCTTGACGACCTCGACGCCTAACCCATACATTTAACGAGTACGTTAAGTGAGGATGGGATGGACGGCACCGACCAGCTCAGCGCGGTGTTCTCGGCGCTCGCGGACCCGACGCGACGGGCGATCCTTGCCGAGCTCGCCGACCATGAGGCCACGGTCACCGAGCTGACGGCCCCGTTCCCGATCTCGATGCCGGCGGTGTCCCGCCATCTCAAGGTGCTCGAGCGCGCGGCCCTGATCTCCCGGACGCGCTCGGGCAAGTGGCGATCGAGCCGCCTCGAGGCCGCCCCGTTGCGTGACGCTGCCGACTGGATCGAGCGCTACCGGCGGTTCTGGGACTCGTCACTGGATCGCCTCGACGTCCATCTCGCACGGGTCCAGGGCGCTGGCCGTGCGACCAGGGCCCACGACCAGGAGGCGTGATGGACACCGGTGCTCCGCAGCTCGCGATCTCGCGCGTGTTCGACGCGCCGCGGGAGCTCGTCTACCGAGCGTTCACCGATCCGGACCAGGTGGCGCAGTGGTGGGGCCCCATCGGCGACCTGATACCACGCGACGAGATGGAGTTCGACATCCGTCCTGGCGGCTTTCAGCGATGGACCGAGGTGTTCCCAGCCGACCCAGGCATCCGCGTTCGGATCCTCATCGACCTCACGGACGTCGCGGACGACGAGCTGCTGGAAGGCGTCATGCACGTCACGGGTCGGCTGCCCATGGGATTCGAGCCCTTCAAGACACGGTTCAGGATCGAGTTCCACGACGAGACCGACGGACGGACCCGCCTCGAGATCCGGCAGTGGCTTCCCGGGGACATGGCGAGCCCCAGCGATGCGGGGTGGGGCGAGGCATTCACCAAGCTGGACGCCGTGCTGGCGGCCGCTGCGGAAGGCGACCATCGAGGAGGCGCGCCATGGCCAAGCTGATCTACCTGACGAACGTGTCCCTCGACAGCTACATCGAGGATCAGGACGGGACGCTCGACTGGTCCGATCCGAGCGACGAGTACTTCGCGTTCATCACCGACCTCGTGCGACCCGTGGGCACCTACCTCTACGGTCGGCGCCTCTACGAGAGCATGGCGGTATGGGAGACCGATCCCGCCCTGGCCGAGCGGTCGGCACTCCTCGCCGACTTCGCAGAGGTCTGGCAGGGTGCCTCCAAGGTCGTCTACTCCACGTCCTTGCCCTCGGTCCCGACCGCCGACACGCGAATCGAGCGGCACTTCGATATCGACTCGGTGCGCGCCTTGAAGGCGTCGGCTACCAGTGACATGACCATCGGAGGTGCTGCTCTCGCAGGGCAAGCGTTCGACGGAGGGCTGGTCGATGAGTGCCACCTGCTCGTGCACCCGGTGATCCTCGGGGGTGGGAAGCGTGCGTTCGCCGGCCGGGCTCACATCACGCTGGAGCTGCTGGAGGAACGCCGGCTGGACAACGGAGTGGCGTACCTCCGCTATGCATGCGGCCGGCCTGGAGCCGGTCCGGCAGGATAGGAGGATGGCGATCGATCGCGCACCTGGAAGCTCGACGGTGCTGCCGCAGCGACCTGGTGTGTACCGCTTCCGTGATCGTCAAGGTCGGATCCTGTACATCGGGCGGGCGGCGGACCTGCGGTCGCGGGTGCGCTCGTACTGGGGCGCGCTCCCCGAACGACGGCACCTCCGTCGCATGGTGAGCCAGGTGACGCGCATCGAGGCCATCGTCTGCCAGTCCAGGCACGAGGCTGCGTGGCTCGAGCGCTCCATGCTCGAGCACCACATGCCGCGGTGGAACCGGACGCCCGGTGGCCAGGAGCTGCCCGTCTGGCTGCGGGTCACCGACCAGGGCGTCGACCTGGAGCACCGTGTCCCGGTCGCCGGGGACCGTTTCGGGCCGTACCTCGCTCCAGCCAGTCGGCGAAGACATCCTTCACGGAAAAGGGCAGGCGCACGACGGTGTAGTTCGCGGAGCTCGCGCCCGCGGCGTACGCCACCTCGAGGATCGCGGGGATTTCGTGATCGTTCAGCG
>JBEVIK010000046.1:0-6567 GCA_040510715.1 Candidatus Limnocylindrales bacterium | reverse complement strand
ATCGAGGTCGCGGGCACCCTCGACATCGTCAACGACCGCACGCTCGGCGGCTCGGGCACCCTCGCGGTCACCGGCACCCTGCGCAAGCTGTCCCACGGCACGACGGTCATCGGCGGACCCATCGACCTGGACGGCACCCTCGCGGTCGAGACGGGGCTGCTCGATGCCGCGGCGGGCGACGGCGGGCTGGGCACCGACGGCAGCATCGTCGTGGGCCAGGGCGGGCGCCTGCGCCTGTCGGGGGCCAGGACGATCGGGTCGGCCGGCAGCGTGACTGGTGCGGGCATCTTCGAGGTCACCACGAACGGGACGGTCGGCGTGCCCGCGTCCGCGACCTGGGCCGTCACGACGACCTACCTCACGGGCAACGGCTCGCTGACGCTCGAAGGCGAGCGGACGCTGGAGCGCCTGTGGCTGTTCGGCGGCACCCTCGCCGGGAGTGGCACGCGCACCGTGACCCGGGATGCCACGCTCGACTCGGGAACGCTGTCCGGCAACGGCCGCACCGCGGTCGCGAGCGGTGGGCGCCTCGTCATCGGGTCCGGACAGGGAGGCACGGTCACCATCAGTGGGGGCCACGTGCTGGCGGTGGACGCGGGGGCCACCGCCACCTGGGGACCCGGTCCCCACGACATCCAGCTCGATGCGCCATCGCGCCTCGAGGTCGAGGGAGACCTCGAGGTCATCAACGACCGCATGCTGGGTGGCTCGGGCACGCTCGCGGTGACCGGGAGCGTGCGCAAGCTGTCCCATGGCACCACCGTGCTCCGGGTACCCCTCGACATCGACGGCACGCTCGCCGTCGAGGGGGGCGTGCTCGAGGCCGCGGCGGGCGACGGGGGCCTGGGTACCGACGGTACGCTCTCGGTCGCGGCGCGCTCTCGGCTGCGCCTGTCCGGCGGCGCGACCACGCTCGGCGCCGCGGCGTCGGTGACGGGCCCGGGCGAGATCGAGGTCACCACGAACGGGACGTTGAGCGTGCCCGCGACCGCGACCTGGGGCGTCGGGACCACGTTCCTCACCGGGAACGGCGCCTTGACGCTGGACGGCGACCGGTCCCTCGAGCGCCTGGGCGTCTTCGGCGGCACGCTGTCGGGCGGTGGGACGCGCACCGTGACCGGCGACGCCACGCTCGACTCGGGGATGCTCGCCGGCAACGGGCGCACGGTCATCGGCGGGGGCGCCGTGCTGACGATCGGCTCGGGCCAGGGCGGCACGCTCACGGTCAACGGCGGTCACGTGCTCGCGGTGGACGCGACCGCGACGGCGTTCTGGGGGCCCGGCCCACACGACATCCAGCTTGATTCCCCGTCCCGCATCGAGGTCGCTGGCACCCTCGACATCGGCAACGACCGCACGCTCGGCGGCTCGGGCACCCTGGCCCTGACAGGGACCCTTCGCAAGCTGTCGCACGGGACCACGACGCTGCGTGTCCTGCTCGACGCGGACGGCACCATCGACATCGCCGGCGGCGTGCTGGACGCCCGACTCGGTGACGGTGGCCTGGGCACGGACGGCGCCATCTCGGTCGCTGCGCGCTCACGCCTCCGTCTCGCCGAGGGCTCGACCACGCTCGGGGCCGCGGCATCGGTGACGGGACCCGGCGAGGTCGAGGTCACGGCCGGTGGCTCCCTGACGGTGCCGGCGTCGGCGACGTGGGACGTGGGCACGACCTATCTGACGGGAGGGACCCTCGCCCTCGATGGCGAACGGACCCTCGCGAGCCTGGGCGTCTTCGGGGGCACCCTCACGGGTGCCGGCACGCGCACCGTGACGGGCGCCGCGACGCTCGACACGGGGACCCTCACGGGCACCGGGCGCACGGTCATCGGCCCGGGCGCCTCGCTCGTCATCGGCACGGGCCAGGGCGGCACGGTCGCCATCGGCGGCGGCCACGTGCTCGCGGTGGACGCCGGCGCCACCGCGACCTGGGGCCCGGGCCCCCACGACATCACGCTCGAGGCCCCCGCCCGCATCGAGGTCGCGGGCACCCTCGACATCGTCAACGACCGCACGCTCGGCGGCTCGGGCACCCTCGCGGTCACCGGCACCCTGCGCAAGCTGTCCCACGGCACGACGGTCATCGGAGTCTCACCATCGGACGGCGGCGCGCTGCGCATCGAGGGGACCTTCGAGGTCCGTGCCGGGCTGGTGGATGTGACGGGTCCGGGCCTGGAGGCGCCCGGGACCATCGCACTCGGTGCGACGGGCTCGGAGGTCGGGATACTGCGTGCCGTCGCGTTCCGGCAGCCCGCCGAGGGGCACCTCCGGATCGGGCTCGCCGGCGTGACGCCCTTCGCGCGCGCCGGCTTGCTCACGGTCACGACATCGCCCCCGGAGCTCTCCGGTGACCTGGAGATCGTGGCCGACCCGGCCTTCGCGGCATCGGGGCCCCAGTCGCTGCCCATCGTGGTCAGCCCGGCGGCCCCGGTGGGGAAGCCCATCGTCACGGGCGTCGACCAGCTCCCGGGTGGTGCGGTCGCGCAGGTCGAGGCCACCGCCGGTGGCATCGTCCTCCGAGTGGCGCCGCCCGGCGGGTGACGACCCGCCGGGTCGTCAGTCGGCCGGACTGCCCGCGCGGGACCACCATCGGCCGTTTCCGAGGACGTGATCACTCGCGACCGGGCCGAGCGTGGTCCGTGTCAGGAATGCGCGGATGCGCTCCCGGAAGGTGGTTCGCGTCCCACGGACCGGGCGTGCCGGTCGCAGCTCGTTGTGCGACCCGGTGGTCTCGCGCCTGCTCATGACGTCGAAGCTGATCGCCTGCATCATCTCGTTCATCTCGTCGAACCTTCCTCGGGCGATCCGTCCATGGATCGCGCGATACCAACGTACGAGGATCACGGGTCCGCGCGAGACGGTTGCGCGTCCTATCCGTGATACGTCATATGACTTGACGAGCGAGCCAACGGTCCTCGAGGCGGGCTAGCATCGAGCGATGCACATGTCCGGCGGCCTTGGTGTCGCGGTGGTCGGCCTCGGGTTCGGCGAGGCATTCCTGCCCATCTACGCCGCCCATCCGGCGGTGCGCGAGGTGGCCATCGTGGACGCCGACGCCGTGCGGCTGCGGGACGTCGGTGACCGGCACGGCATCGGGGCACGGTTCCCCAGCCTCGACGGGGTGCTGGACGACCCGCGCTGGGATGCGGTCCACATCGTCACGCCGGTCTCGACCCACGTCGAGCTCGCCACGCGGGTCCTCCGCGCCGGCAGGCATTGCGCCTGCGCCGTCCCGATGGGCCGGGACCTCGACGGGCTGCGGACGGTCCTCGAGGCCGAACGCGTCTCGGGTCGGCGTTACATGATGATGGAGACATCGGTCTACGGACGCGAGCTCCGATACGTCGAGCGGCTCCATCGCGATGGTCGGCTTGGCGAGCTGACGGGCTACCGGGGCTCCCACATCCAGGACCTCGACGGGTTCCCGGCGTACTGGCAGGCCTACCCACCGATGGAGTACCTGACCCATGCGCTGTCGCCGATCCTCGCGCTGACCGGCGACACGGTGGCCAGCGTCGTGGCACATGGCTCTGGGCGTCTCACGCCCGATCGGGAAGGGCCGTACGGCAACCCGTTCCCGATGGAGGTGGGGCTGTTCCGGCTCCGGCACAGCCCCGTCGTGCCCGAGGTCACGATGGCATTCTTCCAGACCGCCCGGCCCTACACGGAGGGGTTCTCGGTCTACGGCTCCGCGATGAGCGTCGAGTGGCCCGAGCGGATGGACGGCCCGTTGACGGTGCACGAGATCCAGCCACTCGAGGCAGGTCGACCCGCCACCGGCCCGGGTGGCCGCTGGTCACGCACGATCCACGTGGAGCCCGACGATGACACGAGCGGGCTGCCACGCGAGCTGCACCGGTTCCTGCGACCGTGGGTCCTCGAGCCGCGCGATGGCAGTCCCCCGGTCACCCACGACCCGGGCCACGGCGGATCGCATCCCTGGCTGGTGCACGAGTTCCTGTCCGCGATCGTGGAGGACCGACCGGCACGCATCGACGGCCGGACCGCGGCCGCGTGGACC
Source organism: Candidatus Limnocylindrales bacterium (assembly GCA_040510715.1). GTDB lineage: Bacteria > Chloroflexota > Limnocylindria > Limnocylindrales > CSP1-4 > JAFMJV01. The sequence continues at coordinate 2,546 of JBEVIK010000046.1, read as the reverse complement.
GCGCCCGGCATCTGCGCCCACGAGTCGGCACTGCGCGACGGCGAGCGTGTGGAGGTCCCGGCGTTCGACTGACGCTCAGGCGTCCGCGCCGAATGGTCGCCGGTAGTCCACCGGGATGAGCGGTCGGTCGCCGCGCGCCTTGATCTGCTGGACTGCCCAGCTGTTGCCATCGGGATCGCTGAACGTGAACAAGGTGCCGCCATCACGCTCGTCGACGACCACGATCCCACCGGCCTCCACACCCTTGTCGAGGAGCTGCTGGCGAGCTGCCGCCGCGTCGGGGACGACCAGCTGGAGCCCATGCAGCGACCCCGGCGCCATCCGGTCCATCCCGGGCAGGTTGCCCATCACGATGGAGCATCCCGACCCCGGCGGCGTGAGCTGCGCGAAGCGGATCTCGCCCGCCGAGGTGAGGTGGTCGAGGTCGAAGCCCACCTGGTCGCGATAGAACGCGATCGACCGATCGAGGTCGCTGACGGGCACGATGACCACTTCCAGGGTCCAGTCCACGATCGATGTTCCTCCCAGTCTCGATGTCGCCGGGGCACAGCGTACCCATCGGGGTAGACTCGACGCCGTCCCCGCAATCACCGATTAGCCGAGCACGCCCCGAACGTGACCATCGAACCCGTGACCGCTGCCATCGGTGGCGACTTCATCCGTGACATCGTCGCCGACGACCTGCGCACCGGGAAGCACGCCACCATCGTCACGCGCTTCCCGCCCGAGCCCAACGGCTACCTCCACATCGGCCATGCCAAGTCGATCTGCCTCAACTTCGGCATCGCCCGCGAGACCGGCGGCCGCTGCCACCTCCGCTTCGACGACACCAACCCGGTCAAGGAAGAGCAGGAGTACCTCGACGGCATCGAGGCCGACGTCCGCTGGCTGGGCTTCGACTGGGGCGACCACCTGTATCACGCATCCGACTACTTCGGGCAGCTGTACGAGTGGGCGGTGGAGCTCATCCGTGCCGGCCTTGCCTACGTGGACGACCAGACGGCCGAGGAGATCCGGCTCAACCGGGGCACCCTCACCGAGCCGGGCCGCCCGAGCCCGTGGCGGGATCGCGGTGTCGAGGAGAACCTCGCCCTGTTCGCGCGCATGCGCGCCGGGGACCTCCCGGACGGCTCCAAGGTCCTGCGCGCGAAGATCGACATGGCGTCGCCCAACATCAACCTGCGCGACCCGGTGCTGTACCGGATCCTCCATGCGACACATCCGCGCACCGGGGATGCCTGGTGCATCTACCCGATGTACGACTTCGCGCACGGTCAGTCCGACGCCATCGAGGGCATCACCCACTCGCTGTGCACCCTCGAGTTCGAGATCCACCGGCCGCTCTACGACTGGTTCCTGGACCACCTGTCGGTGCCGTCGCGACCCCGCCAGATCGAATTCGCGCGACTCGGCCTCACCCACACGGTGCTCTCCAAACGGGTCCTCAAGCGGCTCGTGGACGAAGGGCATGTCCGCGGCTGGGACGACCCGCGGATGCCCACCATCGCCGGTCTCCGCCGGCGCGGCTTCCCCGCCGAGGGCATCCGGGACTTCGCGACGGCGGTGGGCGTCGCGAGGGCCGACAGCACCGTGGACTACGCGATGCTGGAGCACTCGGTGCGCAGCGTCCTCAATCGGACCGCGCAGCGGCGGTTCGCCGTGCTCGACCCCGTGAAGGTGGTCATCGAGGACTATCCCGAGGGTCAGGTCGAAGGCATGGAGGTGCCCAACAATCCGGAGGATCCCGACGCGGGCTCGCGGCTGGTTCCGTTCTCGCGCGAGCTGTGGATCGAGCGCGACGACTTCATGGAGGAGCCAGCGCCCAAGTTCTACCGCCTGGCGCCGGGTCGCGAGGTGCGGCTCCGGTCGGCCTACTTCATCACCTGCACCTCGGTGGTGAAGGACGACGCGGGACGGGTCATCGAGCTGCGCTGCACGTACGACCCCGCGACGAAGGGCGGGGCCTCGCCGGATGGCCGGCGCCCCAAGGCGACCCTTCACTGGCTCTCCGCGGCCCATGCGGTGCCCGCGGAAGTGCGCATCTACGGGCACCTGTTCCGGTCGCCCGACCCTGCCGCGCAGGACGACCTGTTCGCCGACCTCGACCCCGCGTCCGAGACGGTCATCACGGACGCGCGCCTCGAGGCGTCGCTGGCGTACGTGCCGGTCGGCGAGACCGTGCAGTTCGAGCGGCTGGGATACTTCGTCAAGGACCCGGATTCGACAGCGGAGGCGCTCGTCTTCGACCGCACGGTGACGCTCAAGGACACCTGGGCGAAGGTGCAGGCCCGGGAGTAGCCGCCAGACGGCACCGGCGAGATAGAGGAGGGACCGGATGGCACCCATCGGACTTGGCATCCAGCTGTGGGCACAGAACACGGATTGGCCGTCGTATCTCGCGGCGGCGAAGCTCGTGGACGAGCTGGGATACGACCACCTGTGGACGTGGGACCACCTGGTCTCGGCGGTCGGCGACCCGAACGGTCCCGTGTTCGAGGGCTACACGACCCTCGCCGCGTGGGCGATGGTCACGAGCCGGGTCAAAC
>JBEVIK010000045.1:0-4246 GCA_040510715.1 Candidatus Limnocylindrales bacterium | reverse complement strand
GCGACATGTCAGACTCGGGGCATGCGCATCATGCGGTCGATCCTGGGCGTGTTCGGCTGGCGGCTCCGGCTCGGCCTGTCCGGACTCCGGCTGCGGTTCCGCAGCCTGCTCGCGGCGTTCATCGTGCTGGGCGGTGCGGGTGCCGCCATCGGCTACGCCATCGCCGACCGGCTGTTCCCGGGCCAGGACGAGACGACGGACCGGCTGGACGCGTGACCTTCGGGGGGTCCGGGGGCGGATGGGGTCCGCCCGAACGCGACACTCCGGACGAGACATCGCCAGAGGACCGGACGCTGACCACGGACGCGCCCGCCGACAGCGCCCCACCGCGCCTGGCGCCGATGCCGGTGATGGCGCTGCTGGAGGTGGCCGCGCGGGTCATCCGGCGCCATGCCATCCCCCTCCTCGCGGTCGCTGTGCTGTTCCAGCTCCCATCGTCGCTCGTGGACGCGGCGGCCCAGCAGCACCTGGGTCATGCCCTGGCACCCGTCCTCGTGGGCCTCGACGATGACGCCCCGCGCGTCCTGACCCCGACACCCGAGCAGGCACGCTCGATCCTCGAAGCGCTGCTGCTGCTGGCTGGCTCGTCCATCGTGGGCACGCTGCTCGGTGCCATCGCCACGCTCGCGTTCACGGCGGCGGTGCTCGCGGACTACCACGGCCGCCGGCCCACCGTCGGCGGCATGATCCGCACGGCGCTGGGGCGAGCGCTGCCCGCCCTCGGCGCGGCACTGCTCGCGTCGCTCGCGCTGCTGGGCGTGATCGCGGGCGCGGTCGCCCTCGCGGCGGGGGCGCTCACCTTCCTGCCGTCGCCGGACGGGAACGTCGGCGGGTTGGGAGCCTTCCTGGCCATCCTCGTCGCCGTCGCCGCCGCGGTCACGGCGGTGGTCGTCATCGTCCGCCTGGCGCTCCACGCCGCGGTCCTCGCCGGGGAGCCCGGGGGCGCCATCCAGGCGTTGCGTCGTAGCTGGCACCTGACCGCTGACAACACGTGGCGGTCGTTCGCGGTGCTCGCGACCGTCGCCATCCTCATGACCATCATCGGATCCACGATCCTCGAGCTCGTGGCGGTCGTGGTCACCGTTGGAATCGCGGCGGGCATGGGCCTGGCGGATGCCAGCGACGCGCTCATCGCGGCTCTGGTCTCGACCCTCCTCGCTCCCGTGGGTGGGGTCGTGCTGGGGGTCCTCTATCTCGACCTGCGAGTCCGGCGCGACGGGTGGCAGCCGGTCATCGTCGAGGAGGGCGCCGCCGCGGCCTAGGGTTCGAGCAGGATGTCGAGGAAGCCCGCGAGCACGTCGGTCTCGGCAGGGGCCTGGCCAGCACCCAGGGGCGTGATCGAGGGCGCAGGGGCTGCGCCATCCCGCAGCGCGAATGACTCCTCGCGTCCCCGCCCGTACCCGAGGCTCCTCGCCGCGAAGCGCAGGTAGGCGTCGCTTCGGCCGAACTCGATCTCGCGCCGGCCGGCCTCGACCTGTGCCCGGATCCCCTCGTTGAGGGTCCGTGCCTGCGCGACATCCGCCCGCGTCTCGATGACGTCCGACATGGCTCGGGTGATGGCGGCTGCCCCACCGATGCCCGCCACCAGCGCGACGAGCGCGACGAGGGCGCGTCGTTCCACGACGCGCTCGCGACGAGGTGCCTGGATGGTCGATGCCTGCCGGCCGACCGTCTCACGGGCGGACTCCGTGTCGGCGGCGAGACCCGCGGACGTCGCGCTGCGAGCCTGGAAGGTCGTCGTGGTCGCGGCCGCGGCATCCCGGCGGGCGGCGCGCGATCCGGGCATGCCGGGCAGGCGTGGCATGCCGGGGATCGTAGCTGCGGCAATGAGGCGTGTCAAACCGGCATCGCAGGCGTGGTCCACGCTCGGGATCGGGGTTCCGGGACCCGCCCACCCGCTGCACGATCCGAACGGATGGTCGGTATCATCCGTGCGTCATGGGCGACGCGGCCCACTCACGCGAGGACGATGCCATGCGTATCCACCAGCCGATGCCGGTGCTCCAGGCGCTCGACACGCTGCTCGCTTCCCCCGACGTGGCCGACGCGGTGGTCACCCGGCGCATCCTGCCTGCCCGCCCCGCCGACCTCGTGGACATCCCCTCCTGGCTGGACCCACGCTTGCGCGGCGCACTCGAAGGTCGCGGGATGCCCGCGCTGTATCGCCACCAGGCCGAGGCGATGGATGCCCTGCGGCGCGGCGAGGATGTGCTCGTGGCGACGCCCACCGCGTCGGGCAAGTCGCTGTGCTACCACCTGCCCGTGCTCCAGGCCGTCGCCGAGGACCCGGCCGCGCGAGCGCTGTACCTGTTCCCCACCAAGGCGCTCGGGCGCGACCAGCTGACCGAGATCCGGGAGCTGGGCAGCCTGGCGGAGCTCCAGCTCGAGGCGGATGTCTACGACGGCGACACCCCGGCGGGGATCCGGAGCCGCATCCGTGCCGCCGGGCAGGTCGTGGTCACCAACCCGGACATGCTCCACGCCGCGATCCTGCCGCACCACACGGCCTGGTTCCAGCTGTTCGAGCAACTGCGCTACGTGGTCATCGACGAGGCGCATGGCTATCGGGGGATCTTCGGGAGCCATGTCGCGAACGTCCTGCGCCGGCTTGCCCGGATCTGCGCCCACTACGGCTCGGATCCCCGGATCGTGTGCTGCTCCGCCACCATCGGCAACCCGGCCGAGCTCGGGGAGCTGCTCATCGGCCGGCCGCTGCGGGTCATCGACCGCAACGGCGCGCCGACGGCCGAGAAGCATGTCGTGGTGCTCGACCCACCGGTCCGGGACGTCCGCACGGGTGTCCGGCCGGGTGCGTCCGGGCTCGCGAGGCGCGCCGCGCTGACCTTCCTGCGTGCCGGCCGCCAGACCATCGTGTTCGGTCGCTCCCGGGTCCAGGTGGAGCTGCTGCTGACCTCGCTCCGCGAGGCCATGCGGGACGGCCGTGGTCCCATCGACCGGGTACGCGGGTACCGCGGTGGATACCTGCCCTCGGAGCGGCGGGCGATCGAGGCCGGCCTTCGGACCGGGGACATCCTGGGCGTCGTCTCCACCAACGCGCTCGAGCTGGGCATCGACATCGGCCGGCTGGAAGTCGCGGTCCTGGCGGGCTACCCGGGCACCATCACCGAGACGTGGCAGCGCATCGGACGGGCCGGGCGGCGCCAGGGCGTGAGCGCGGCGGTCGTGGTCACGGGCGCGAGCCCGCTGGACCGGTATGTCGCCGCCAACCCCGCGTTCCTGTTCGAGGGCCTGCCGGAGGAGGCCAGGCTCGACCCGGACAACATCCACGTCCTGCTGGCCCACATCCGGGCAGCGGCCTTCGAGCTGCCGTTCGAAGCGGGCGAGGCCTTCGGACCCGGTCCGGCGGATGACCTGCTCGCGTTCCTCGCCGAGGAGGGCCACGTCCGACAGGCGGACGACGGGCGCTGGTACTGGGCGAGCGAGAACTTCCCTGCGTCGGAGATCAGCCTTCGGGCCGCCGCGCCCGAGAACGTGGTGATCATCGACGAGACAGGTGGCCCGCGACCCCGGGTGATCGGCGAGGTCGACCTGTTCGCGGCGCCAACGCTGGTCCACGAGAACGCGATCTATCTCCACGAGTCCCGCCAGTACCACGTGGACCGGCTGGAGTGGGAGGAGCGACGAGCCTACGTCCGGCCCATCGACGTGGAGCACTACACGCAGGCGGAGCTGTCGGTCACGCTCAAGCCGCTCGACGCGTTCGATGAGGCGCCGCTGCCCGGCGCCCGGCGGGTCCACGGCGAGGTGATGGTGTCCACCATCGCCACGCTGTTCAAGAAGCTGAAGCTGGACACGCACGAGAACCTCGGCTGGGGCCGCATCCACCTGCCCGAGATCGAGCTCCAGACCACCGCGTGGTGGCTGACCCTGGATGAGGCCGCGGACGGCGGGCGGCGCGACGAGCTCGACGTCGCGCTCGTCGCGGCGGGGCGCGCCCTCCAGACCGTCGCGTGCGTGCTGCTGATGAGCGACCCGCACGACCTGGGCATGACCGCCCAGGTGCGCTCGCCGCACGCCGAGCGGCCCGTCGTCTACCTCTGGGAATCGGTGCCGGGCGGGGTCGGGCTGTCCGCCCGGCTGTTCGAGCGGACCGAGGAGCTGCTCCACGGAGCGGAGGCGCTGGTGGCCGGCTGCGACTGCGACGAGGGCTGTCCGGCGTGCGTCGGGCCCCACGGGGAGACCGGCGGCTCGGGGCGGACCCTCGCGTTGCGGCTGCTGCGGCAGG
>JBEVIK010000044.1:0-5512 GCA_040510715.1 Candidatus Limnocylindrales bacterium | reverse complement strand
GGCGGGCGGCCGCTCGTGTACCTCGATGGGCCGGGCGGAACCCAGGTCCCCCGGTCGGTCATCGACGCGGTCAGCGACTACTACCTGGGGATGAACGCGAACGAGGGGGGCGCGTTCGTGACCAGCCGCCGCTCCGACGAGATGCATCAACAGGCACACGTCGCGGCGGCCGACCTGCTTGGCGCCGCATCGCCCGACGAGATCGTGCTCGGCGCGAACATGACGAGCATCACGTTCCACCTGTCGCGGTCGATCGGGGCCACGTTGGCGCCCGGCGACGAGATCGTGGTCACGACGCTCGACCACGAGGCGAACGTCTCGCCCTGGCACGCGCTGGCGGCGGACCGGGGCCTCGTCGTGCGCACCGTGGACATCCGCCCCCACGATGGCACCCTGGATCTCGCCGACCTCGACCGGCAGCTGGGCCCAAGGACGCGCCTGGTCGCGCTGGGCTATGCCTCGAACGCGCTGGGGACCATCAATCCCGTGGCGGAGGTGGTCCGGCGCGCCCGCGCCGTGGGCGCCCTCACGTGGGTCGATGCCGTCCACTTCGCGCCGCACGGGCCGATCGATGTGCAGGCGCTCGACGTGGACTTCCTGGTCTGCTCGGCCTACAAGTGGTTCGGGCCCCACGTGGGCGTGCTCTACGCGCGGAGCGAGGTGCAGGAACGCCTGCCCACCTACAAGGTGCGCCCCTCGTCGCACCGGTTCTCGACGGGCACCCCCAACCTCGAGGGCATCGCGGGCACGCTCGCCGCGATCGACTACATCGCATCCATCAGCGACGCCGCGGGTGACCGTCGTGCCCGCATCGTGGCGTCCATGAGCGCCGTCGCGGCCTACGAGCGGATGCTCTCGAAGCGGTTCCTCGACGGCGTCGCCACGCTCCCTGGCGTACGTGTCTGGGGGATCTCCGAGCAGGGACGGCTCGCCGAGCGGACACCCACCTTCGCCGTCACCTCGGACCGCCGGACGCCCCAGGAGCTGGCGGCACGCCTCGGCGATGCCGGCATCCTCGCGTGGGACGGGCACTTCTACGCGATGGCGCTCATCGAGCGCCTGGGCCTCGGCGAGAGCGGCGGGGTGCTCCGGCTCGGCTTCGTGCACTACACCACGGCCGACGAGGTGGACCGGACGCTCGATGAGCTGGAGACGATCCTCGCCCGCTAGCGAGGCGGCGACGTCGTGGCGCGCACCACCAGGCGGACCGGCCGGCGCAAGGTCCGGTACGGATGGGATCGCGCCGCGGTCGCGGGGACCCGCAGGTCCTCCAGCAGCCGCTCGACGGCCCATCGTCCGAGGCCCCGGATGTCCTGGCGGACCGTCGTGAGCGGGGGCTCGGCGAACGCCGCGAGCTCGATGTCATCGAATCCGACAACGCTCACATCGCGCGGGACCGCCCGGCCGGACGCGCGGATCCCCCGCAGGACGCCCAAGGCGAGCGCGTCGTTGTAGCACAGGATGCCCGTCACGGTGGGGTGCCTCGAGAGCAGACGGGTCACGGACGCCTCACCGGCCGCCGCGCCCGTGGCACCCGTGACGGCGCGCAGCGTCGTGCCCCTGGGCGCGCCGCGGATCGCGTCATCGATGCCCGCTCGCCGCTCATGGGCCGCGGCCTCGCCCTGGACGGTCACCAGGCCGAGGTGCCGGTGGCCGAGTCCGATCAGGTGCTCCGCGGCCACGCGGCCGCCCTCCCGGTTGTCACTCATGGCCGATGGCCATCCCCCTTCGGCGGACTCGCAGTTGACCAGCACCGTCGGGGCGCGCAGCCGCTCCAGGGCCGTCGCGTGGCGTCGGGTGAGGCGGCTCGCGGCGATGATGAGCCCGTCCACGCGGCGCGCCGCCAGCGACGCCAGGTAGGCCGCCTCGCGTTCGGGGTCGTCGGTTCCGTTGCCCAGGAGCAGGGCATACCCCGACTCGTGGGCACGGTCCTCGATGGCACGCACGAGCTGGGGGAAGTACGGGTTCTGGATGTCCGTCACGAGGAGTCCGAGGGTCCGCGTGGCCTGGCGCTTGAGCGACCGGGCGATGTCCGAGGGCCGGTAGTCGAGCTCGGCCACGGCCTCGAGGACCCGCTCGCGCGTGCCCCGGCGCCCCCGACTGCGACCACTCATCACTCGGCTGACCGTGGCGGTGGATACCTGCGCCCGCGCGGCCACCTGGGCGATGGTCGCCGGCCCCCGTTCGCGGTCCCCGCCCGGACCGCGTGCGCTCATGGCTCGGCGAGGGGGTCCGGCACCGCATCCGCCTGTGCCGCGGCCTCGACCGCGGCCGGCGGGCCGGCCATCAGCTCGTCCAGCTCCCGTGCGAGGTCCACCAGCTCATCGCCGCCGCCCATGAGGCGCAGCAGCTCGTCCTGGCCGACCTCGCCGCGCACGAACTCGCCCGCGAGCCGGCCGTGCGCCAGGATCGTGAAGCGGTCGCCGACGGGGAGCGCGTGCTGGACGTTGTGGGTGATGAAGATGACCGCGAGCCCCCGTGCGCGTGCCCGGATCACGTGCCGGAGCACGATGGCCGCCTCCTTGACGCCGAGCGCGGAGGTCGGCTCGTCGAGGATGAGCACCCGCGCCCCGAAATATTCCGCGCGGGCGATGGCGAGCGTCTGCCGCTCGCCACCCGAGAGGGTCCCCACCAGCTGCGACGGGTCCCTGATGCTGATGCCGATCTCGGCCATCTGCTCCGCGGCGATGCGGCCGGCCTCACCGACATCGAAGTACCGGAACGGCCCGCGGCCCTTGGTGGGCTCGGAGCCCACGAAGAAGTTACGGCTGATGCTCATGAGGGGCAGCACCGCGAGGTCCTGGTAGACCGTCGCGATGCCCGCATCGAGCGCATCACGGGGGGACGAGAACCGCACCGGCCGGCCATCGATGCGCAGCTCCCCGCGGTCGGGCTGGAAGACCCCCGAGAGCATCTTGATGAGCGTCGACTTGCCCGCGCCGTTGTCGCCCAGGAGGCAGTTGACCTCGCCCGCGCGGACCGACAACGAGACACCGTCGAGCGCGATCACCCGGCCGAAGTCCTTGGACACGTCGCGTGCCTCGAGCACGGGCACCGCATCGGGCGCCACTGGCTGCGCTCCGTGGTGACCGTATGCCGCGATCCGCGCGGCCGTCGCGTCCGGCAGCGTGATGGGCGTGGTGTCGTGGGGCAGGTCGGGCTGGTCGCGCATCAGCGTGCCCCCGATGCCCGGCGGAGCACCCACGTGTTGACCAGCACCGCGATGAGCAGCAGGAGGCCCAGGACCGCGTTGTACCAGTCGGTCTTGATGCCGGCGTACAGGATGCCCAGGCTCGTGGCTCCCAGGATGAACGCGCCGAAGGCGGACCCGATGACCGATCCGTAGCCACCCGTCAGGAGCGTGCCGCCCACCACGGCGGTGATGATCGCCTGGAACTCCTTGCCGAGGCCGTCGGTCACGTTGGCGCTGCCGACCGTGGGGACCACCACGCAGGCGTACAGGGCGGCGGACGCGGCGGTGCACATGAACAGGGCGATCTTGACCCGCGCGACCGGCACGCCCACGTACCGCGCCGCCTGCGCCGAGCCGCCGACCGCGAAGATCCAGTTGCCGAAGCGCGTCCGGAGGAGCACCCAGGTCCCGACCACCACGATGGCGAGCCACCACAGCAGCTCGGCCCGGAACAGGCCGCGGTCGAAGGTGAGCAGGGGCTCCGTGAACAACCGCAGCGCGAGACTGTCGGTCGCGCCGTCGGGCAGCCGCACGATCGTCTGGTCCGTGATCTCGCGCGTCATCGCGATGCTCACGCCCCGCAGGACGAGCATCGACGCGAGGGTGATGAGGAACGACGGCAGCCGGGTGCGCACCACCAGGATGCCGTTGACGGCACCCAGTGACAGGGCGAGCGCGAACGTGAGCACGACCGCGAGGGCCGGGTCCACCCCGTACTGCGCGATGAGCAGGGCCAGGAACAGGCTGCAGACCGCGATCATCGAGCCCACCGAGAGGTCGAACTCGCCCGCGATCATGAGCAGGGCGACCGGCGCGCCCAGGATCCCGATCTGCGCCGCGATCTGGAGATACCCGGCGACCCCGATGGCGCCCAGGAAGCCCCGGTTGCCGGCCAGGATCGCGAACACGATGAACACCGCGATGGCGCCGATGAGCGCGCCGATCTCCGGGCGCGCGAACAGCCTCCTCATGGGGCCTTCCGTCCGAAGGCGCCCGGTGGTGGCGCTGGCAGCGGTCATCCAGCATCCTCCAGGAGTGACCGGGCCGGCCGGGATGACGACCGGCCCGGGGGGTCGATCAGCGTGCTGATCCGTACTTCTCGATGACCTGGTCCACGTTGGTGGAATCCACGAAGCCGGGGCCGGTGAACACCGGTGCCCCGCCTCCGGGCATCAGCCCATAGAGGTTGTAGTAGGTGAGGAACGTGACCGGCAGGTAGCCCTGGAGGAACTGCTGCTGGTCGATGGCGAACAGCACCGTGCCGGCCTTGATGGCATCGAGCACGTCGGCCGACAGGTCGAAGGTCGCCAGCTTGACGTTCGTGTTGCCCAGCTGCTCGAGCGCGGCGAGCGCGGGTGCCGCACCGGTCGGCCCCAGTGCCAGGATGCCGTCGATGGTGGCATCCGCCTGGAGGGCGGCCACGATCTGGTTGGCGGCACCAGCCTGGTCGTTCAGGTCGACCTGGACGACGGTCGAGGGGACGCCGCCGAGGCCCTCCGCGAAGCCCGCGCAGCGGGCATCGAGCGCCTGGTTGCCGACCTCCTGGTTGATGCAGATGGTGTTGGTCACCCCGGCCGCGGCCATCTTCTCGCCCGCGCCGACCCCGGCCGGGAACTCATCCTGGCCGACATGGGTGAGGATCCCCAGGTCCTTGAAGACGTCCGAGCCCGAGTTGGCGGAGATGACCGGGATCCCGGCCGCGACCGCGGACTCGATGGCGGGCCCGAGCGCCGTGGCATCCGGCAGCGACACCACGAGGCCCTGCGGATCCTTGCCCACGGCCGCCGTGATGAGCTGCGCCATCGCGTTCATGTCGAACGTCTGGGGGGCTGAGTAGTTGACGGTCACGCCATGCGGCGCCATGTCGGCACCGGCGGCGTTGACGCCGTTCACGAAGATCGACCAGAACGGGTCGGATGCCTGGCCGTGGGTGACGACCTCGATGTTGATGGGCTCCGGCTCCTGGGCCGCCGTGATCGACGGGAGGAGCGTGGCGCCGATGACCAGGCTCGTGCCGGCCAGCAGGCCGATCCCCTTGCGGATCCTCATGTCTCTGAAGTCCTCCTCGGTCGGGCGGCGATGCCGCCCTGACTCATGCGACCGGACGGTCGCGTGCTGCGTGTGACCCGACGCGCTGGGATCCACCTCCTTCCGATGCGCCGGCGGACCGCGACGGCCCGCGGGCTGGCAGGGGCACCTATGCCGGTGCGGACAGGCCAGGGATGTCGATGAGCAGGATGGGCCGGTGCCCGGCCATGGAGCGGTTCGCAGCCTCGGCCACGCGCAGCGACTCGACGCCGTCGCGCGCCGTGCAGGGTG
>JBEVIK010000043.1:0-4346 GCA_040510715.1 Candidatus Limnocylindrales bacterium | reverse complement strand
TTCGCCTCGCTCAAGGCATCCGGCAAGGCGCCGGGGAGCGCGGTCGACGGCAGCGCCCGGATGGACCTCACCGATGGTCCCGACGGCACGACGGTCATGGACTGGTCGGCCGACGTGACCATCCACGGCAAGCTCGCGAGCGTCGGCTCCAGGCTCATCGAAGGCACTGCCAGGAAGCTCATCGGCCAGACCTTCGACTGCATCCGGGCCAAGGTCGAAGCCTAGCCTCACAGCGCCCGCGCTCCCGGCCTCGAGGGTGGTCCCCCGCGACGACACAAGCGACGATGGCCTCCCTCAGGGGCCTATCGGCCAACGAACGTCTCCCCAGGGGCACCCGACCACGGCAAGGACGTCCGTGCCGTGGTCGCTTCGGACCCCGCGGAGGTCTGAGCGGCCAACGAACTGGTGGCCGGGCCCGCTCGATGGCCGTATGGCCTCCCCAGGGGGGCACGCAGGGCCCGCCACGCCCGCCCCCGAAGGCCGTGTCGAGCTGGGTCGGGCCCGTTCCCGCACCGTTCCTGCTGCGGTAGACTTCGCGGGCCAATTGACCGCCGCCACGATCAGGGGGCCCAGTGTCCGTCGACTCCCTTCGCGAGCAGATCCGTGAGGTACCCGACTTCCCCAAGCCCGGGATCCTGTTCTACGACATCACCACGCTCATCAAGGAGCCCAAGGCGTTCGCGGAGTCCATCGACCTGATGACCGAGCCGTTCAAGGACGCCAAGGTGGATGTCGTCGTGGGCATGGAGTCGCGGGGCTTCATCTTCAGCGCCCCCATGGCCATCGGGCTCGGCGCAGGGTTCGTGCCCGTGCGCAAGCTGGGCAAGCTGCCGTCCGAGACCATCAGCGTGGAGTACGCGCTCGAGTACGGCACCAACACGCTCGAGGTGCACAAGGACGCCATCGCGCCGGGTCAGCGGGTGCTGGTCGTGGACGACCTGCTCGCGACCGGCGGCACCGTCCTGGGGACCATCGACCTGGTCAAGCAGCTCAAGGCCGAGATCGTCGGTCTCAGCTTCCTGGTGGAGCTGCTGTTCCTCAAGGGGCGGGCCCGACTCGGTGGATACGACATCCACAGCGTCGTCCAGTACTGACGCGCCCGGTCCGGACGACCGGCAGCCGACGGAGGGCAGTCCCCCCGCTCCCGCGACCGGCTCGCCGACACCGACCCACGACCCGGAGCGACGTGCCTTCTTCCGCCTGTTCGGACGCCAGGCCGCGCAGACCGTAGCCCAGGTGGCTGGCGTGGCGAGCGCCGTCTCCCAGATGCCCGTGAACGCCCTCACTGGCCTTGTCGAGCTCACGTCCCCCCAGCCGGCGAGCCCGCTCCCCGCGTCACGACCCGCAGCGACGCCTGCCACGGACGCGCCCTATCGGAGCCCCTATCGCGTCACCGACGACGCGATCCACCTGCTGGACCAGCGCAAGCTGCCGGATGCGGCGGACGAGCAGCTATGCCGGCGTGGCTCGGATGTCGCCTACTACTTCCGTGTCGGCGCGGCACGCGGTGGGCCGCTCATGGCACAGCTCGCCGCGTACGGGCTGGCGTTCTCGGCGCGCGACCTGCGCGACCGCTCGCCCGATGCGCGTCGCGCCGAGCTGCGTCGCGTGGGTCGGGCCCTCGTCCAGGCACGCACCGGATCGCGGATGCTGCGCTGGGCGGTCGACCGGGCGTGGGCGCTGGCCGATGCGCTGCCCCAGGAGACCGACGGAGCCACGGTCGCGGCACTCCTGCGCGCCGACGCCGACGCGCGGGCCGCGGATGCCGACCTCGACCACGCGGTCATCGCTCGCGCGCTCGAGGAGGTCCTGCCACGACCCGATCGGCGCGTCCTCGAGGTGCTCATCCACGGCGACCCCGGTGCCCTGTCGGCCGGACTCGTGGGCCCGGCGTTGACGGCGCTCTCGAACCGGATCGCGGCGGGTGGCCAGGTCCGCGCCTGGGTCACCGAGTCGCGCCCCGGCATGGAGGGTGCCCGGCTGGCCTCGTGGGAGCTCGCCAACCTCGATATCGACCACCAGGTGCTGCCGGATGCCGCGGTCGGTGCGCTGCTCGAGCGCGAGCAGGTGGACGCGGTCCTCCTCGCGGGTGACTGGATCGCGGCCAACGGGGACGTGGGCGGTCTCGTGGGTAGTCGCATCGTCGCGGGCATGGCAGCCACGGCCGGCCGAGGTCCCGTCCCGGTGTTCGTCGCTGCGCCCATCGCGACCTTCGATCCGACGACGGCCGACGGCGCCGCGATCCCCGTGGAGGATCGGCCCGGCCGCGACCTGCAGACCCATGTGACCGGGACCCGCCTCCCACGTGCACGCGGGTGGAACCGGGGGAATGACGTGGTGCCCGCCGGGTGGGTCCATCGCATCGTCACGGAGATGGGTGTGTTCGAGCCCGCCGACGCGACAGGCCTCGGCGCGGCGCTCGACGAGCGTGAGGCCCGGCGACCGATCGACCTCCCGGCCACCGTCGCTGCCGGAGGTGTCACCTGATGGCATCGGTGGCGCGCACCGGCTCCATCCTCCGCCCCAGCCTCGAGATCCGGGCGACCCGTGACCGGGACATGCTGGCTGACTTCCTGGGCACCGACCGCCTGTTCGCCGCGTACGCCCTGTGTGACCTCGATGACCGGGAGTTCGGTCGGACGCGCTGGGGGGTCGCGCTGGAGCAGGGCCGCCCGGTGGCCGTCGCGCTCGAGTACCAGGGCCTGTCGCCCCAGCCGCTGTTCGTGATGGGCGAGCCCGTGGGTGTCACCGGCGTGCTTCGCGAGGTCATCCGCCCGCGTGTCGCGTACCTCGCCGCACGGCCCGAGCTGTTGGACGCGGTCGGCGCCGCGTACCAGGTGTCCGACGGACCGCCGATGGTCCGGATGTGGGTCGATCGGGCGACGTTCCGGCCCGCGGCGCCCAACGCGATCCGCCTCGTGCCCGCGGATGTCGGCGACCTCAACCGGCTGTATGACTTCGGCCTCGGCTCGTGGCTGCCGTCGGAGTCGGTCGCCAACGGCGTCTACTACGGGGTCCGGGTCAACGGTCACCTCGTGGCAGCCGCGGGGACCCACGTGATCAGCCGAGCGATGGGGCTCGCGGCGGTGGGCAACGTGCTCACCCACCGCGACTACCGGGGCCGGGGCTACGCGAAGGTCGTGACGGGTGCCGTCACCCAGGACCTGCTGCGATTCTGCGACCAGGTCGTGCTCAACGTGCGTATCGACAACACGCCCGCACTGGGCGCCTACCTCGCACTCGGGTACCAGGAGCACGCCCGGTTCGAGGAACGCCTCGTGAACCGAAAAGGGAGCGTCTGGGATAGCATCACCGAGCCCATCAGACGCTGGATCCCTGCCGCATGGAGGGGTCCGCACACCAAGGAGTGAGTGTGACAGATCTCGCCGCCCCGACCACATCGACGCAGCCTTCCTCCGGTGACGCCATGAACGGCCAGACCGCTTCCCTGCCAGCACACGACGTCACGGACCTGGGCCTCGCGGACGAGGGAGTCCGCCGCATCGAGTGGGCGGAGCGGGAGATGCCCGTGCTGCGCCTCATCCGGGAGCGCTTCGAGCGGGAGCGGCCCCTCGAGGGGGTGCGCATCGCCGCGGCGCTGCACGTGACGACCGAGACCGCGAACCTGGTCCGGACGCTCAAGGCCGGCGGCGCGCAGGTCGCGCTGTCCGCCTCCAACCCGCTGTCCACCAAGGACGATGTCGCGGCGGCGCTCGTCGCGCGCTATGGCATCTCCACCTTCGCCCGCCGCGGCGAAGACCGGGATACCTACTACTCGCATCTCAACTCGGTCGCGGACATCGACCCGCACATGACCATGGATGACGGCTGCGACCTCGTCTCGCTGTTCCACCAGGCGCGACGCCACCAGCTGCCGGGCATCTGGGGCGGCACCGAGGAGACCACCACCGGCGTCATCCGCCTCAAGGCGATGGCGGCGGACAAGGCACTGACCTTCCCGGTCATCGCGGTCAACGAGGCGCAGACCAAGCACCTCTTCGACAACCGATACGGCACCGGCCAGTCCACGGTGGACGGCATCCTCCGGGCGACCAACCTGCTGCTGGCGGGACGCCGGTGCGTCGTCGCTGGCTACGGCTGGGTCGGCCGAGGCATCGCGATGCGCCTCGAGGGCATGGGTGCCCGCGTGGCGGTCATCGAGGTCGATCCCGTGAAGGCCATCGAGGCCCACATGGATGGCTTCGAGGTCATGGGCGCCGCGGCTGCGGCCCGCTGGGGCGAGGTGTTCGTCACCGCGACGGGCAACCTCAACGTGTTCCGCCGCGAGCACTTCGTGGAGATGCGCGACGGCGCGATCAGGGCCAACAGCGGCCATTTCGACGCCG
>JBEVIK010000042.1:0-3195 GCA_040510715.1 Candidatus Limnocylindrales bacterium | reverse complement strand
CACGGTCCGCGGTCGTGACGGGTGCCGGTGCGGGCATCGGGCGTGGCATCGCGGATCGACTCATCGCGGACGGCTGGTTCGTGGTGGGCATCGAGCTTGCGGCCAGCTACGCGGCGGATGCCACCGCGGCGTGGGGTAATGGCGGCGCCGTGATCGAGGGCGACGCGGCGGACCCCGACCTCCTCCACAGCGCTGCGACACGCGCCAGTGAGCGCGCGCCCCTCCGAGGCTGGGTCAACAACGCGGCGGTGGTCGGGGAGGACTCGGTCCACCGACCCGATCCGACGTGGGTCCGACGCCTGGTGGACGTCAACATCCTGGGCACCTACTGGGGTGCGTCGGAGGCCGTGCGCGCGTTCCTCGACCATGGGCTGGGCGGCTCCATCGTGTCCATCTCCTCGCTCCACGCCCGCGCCGCGTTCCCCAAATGGGCCGCGTACGAGGCGTCCAAAGGCGCCATCGAGAGCCTCACCCGCAACCTCGCGGTGCAGTACGGACCCGTGGGCATCCGTGCCAACGCCGTCGCACCCGGCGCCATCTGGACGCCCTGGAACGAGAACGCCATCGCCGCGGCAGCCGACCCCGCAGCGGCGCAGCGGCTGTTCGAGTCGTATGCGGTGCTTGGTCGTGCCGGCCGCACCGAGGAGATCGCGGCCGTCGTGGCGTTCCTGCTCTCCGACGAGGCCTCCTTCGTGACCGGCGCGGTGGTCCCGGTGGACGGCGGTGCGACCGCGCGGGCCTACCCGATCCCGACCGACCCCGAGCTCCTGTCCCGCTAGCATCGATCGATGCAGCTCGACGTCGAGACCCATGTCCTCCACCTGCCCCTGCGCGACCCGTTCCGGATCGCCCGCACGGAGGATGACCGGCAGGCGACGACGGTCATCGTGGAGGTCCGGACCGCCGACCTCGACGGCGTGGGCGAGGCGTTCCCGGTGGCGTACTACGGCGAGACCGTCGGGACCGTGGGCGTGGTCGTCCCGGCGCTCGCCGAGGCGCTGGGCAGGCTCGACGATCCACCCAGCGGGTCGGACGCGGCTCGGGCGTGGCTGGCCGGCGCGGACCAGGTCATGGCGGCCACCATCGGCAACAACGGGGGCGCCAAGGCAGGGCTCGACATCGCGCTCCACGACCTCGTCGCGCGCGGGCTCGGCATCCCGCTCCACGAGCTGCTGGGGACCCCCACCGACATCCCGCCCACCGACTTCTCGGTCGGCATCGATGCGCCCGCGGCCGTCGCCGAGCGCGCGGCTCGAGCATCGGCGTTCCCGGCGCTCAAGATCAAGGTCGGCGGACCGAGCGACCTCGAGACCCTCGAGGCGGTCCGGGGGGTGTTCTCGGGACCACTGCGGGTCGATGCCAACACCGGCTGGTTGGCCGAGGAAGGGGAGCGCCTGATCCCGGAGCTCGTGCGGCTGGGGGTGGAGCTCATCGAGCAGCCGTTCCCCGCGCGGCAGCTGCCCCGCCTGCGCTGGCTCCAGGAACGAAGCCCCATCCCGGTGGTCGCGGACGAGAGCGCGGTGACCATCGACGACCTCGATGCCCTGGCGGGCGTGGTAGCGGGCATCAACGTCAAGCTCACCAAGTGCGGCGGCGTCGGGCCGGCGCTGGCGATGATGCGCCGGGCGCGGGAGATGGGCTTCCGGGTGATGCTGGGGTGCATGGAGGAGACCAGTGTCGGCATCGCGGCGGCAGCCGCGCTCGCGGGCCTCGCGGATTGGGTGGACCTCGACGGCAACCTGCTCCTCGCGCGTGACCCCTATGCAGGCCTGGTGCTGGGTGACGACAAGCGGTGGGTCCTGGGCAGCGAGCCCGGGCTGGGGGTCCATCGCCGCGCCGACGACTGATCCGCCCTCGCCGGTCGTTTCGACCACCCGGTGGGCGATCGTCGGTCGGCCGACGGGCGCGATGGGCCATCCGCGGGGCCTGTGGACAAGGTCGTGGACAAGTCGGTGGACGGTATGCCTTCCCGCCGGACCCCAGCGGACATATCATCTCCATAACGGACCGCCGCCGAGAGGGTGGCTGGGAGGGTCCCGATCGCTGGACATCGTCGCGGGCCATGCGCGAAGGTGTCCAGTCGATGTTCCTGGCGTCTGACGACCGGGTGATGTCGTGCCCCTGTGCGGGTCGCGGCGTGCCCGGTCTCCGAGTGAGAGAGAGTGGTAGGGGTACGGTGACGGACGGTCAGAGGCGCGCATTTCGGGAGGATGCACAGCACCAGGTCACGGAGGCGGCGGTCGGTGCGACCGCCCTCACCGACGTGCCCGAGGAGGTGGTCGCCTTCATCCGGTACTGCTATCAGCGCCGCCGGATCGGCTGGCCGGAGCTGTACGACGAGATGTGCGGCGTGGCGGCCCGCGCCGAGTTCCGGGGCATCGACTACGAGCGCCTCGAGACGCTCGGCGTGCGCTTCTCGCTCCAGGAGATGGGCCGGCTGGCCGCGCTCGCACAGCAGGTGGTCGCGGACGAGCGTCGGCGGCGGGTCTCGGAGGCCGGGCGCACCACGGGCGGGCCACTCAGGTTCGGGGTCGCGGGCGCCACACGCTAGGCAGGGCGCCACGCGCCAGGCGAGGATCAGGCGCGGATCTGCCGCCGGGCGAGCTCGGTCTCGATCTGGCGCTCGGCCTCGACGTAGCGGTCGATCTCGATGCGCAGCTCGTTCGCCTCAGGGACGTACAGGTGCACCTGCTGCTGCAGGATGTACGACAGCCGCCGTGCGGTCATCCGGACGTGGTCGAGGTTCTTCATGAGGACCAGCGGGTCCATCGACGCGAGGTCGTCCGGGTGGTACATCTGCTGCATGGGCCCCGAGGATAGCGGTTCCACCGACGCCTGACCCGACGGGGGATCGGCGGCGGGGTGGACCCGACGCGACGCCCCGCGTGCGGGACCAGTCCGTAGGCAGGCCGGCGCTCGCGATGGCGCGACGACGCCCGAGCTCGGTCGGGGCGATGACCAACAACCCGTCGGTGCGGCTCGCATCGCCCGCGCGCTCGCCCCACAGCCGGGTCAGCTTGCGCCCGTCGGCCACGGTGTCGATTGCCATCCCCGCGAGGCGGTACCCGGCGGGCGCGGCCGCGTCCTCCCAGGCGCCTGCCGCGAGCTCGAGCGGCTGGCGTGTCGGGCGCCCCCGATGCGAGGTCACGGTCCCCAGGACCAGCACCACGATGGCGTCGTCGGTCAGCACCGGCC
>JBEVIK010000041.1:0-6600 GCA_040510715.1 Candidatus Limnocylindrales bacterium | reverse complement strand
TCGGCGGTGAGGAGCACCCGTTCCGCGCTCTTGCCCGAGGGGTCGCCGATCATGCCCGTGCCACCGCCCACCACCGCGACGGGACGGCCGCCATGCCGCTGGAGATGGACGAGCGCCATGAGCGGCACGAGGTGGCCGACATGCAGGGAGGGGCCGCTGGCATCGAAGCCGACGTAGGCCGCGATGGGGCCGCGCGCGAGCCGTTCCTCGAGGCCCTCGGAGCGATCCTGCACGAGGCCGCGCCACGAGAGCTCGGCGAGGAAGTCGATCATGGACCCTATGCTAGAGTCCGGGCGCGATGCAGTCCCGCCAGCCGCCGCGCGCAGCTTTCCCACGCCCCCAGCGAGCGCGATGAGCGGTCGACCACAGGGTGGTCCGCCGCCGGGCTATCGCGGGGGGCCACCCCCGGGCTACCAGGGACCTCCGCCGCAGGGCTATCCGGGCTACCAGGGGCCACCACCCCAGGGCTACCCCGGTTATCCGCCCCAGGGCGGACCGCCACCCGGCTGGCAGGGCGGCCCCGTCGCGCAGCCCACCGCGCCCCGTCAACGACCCCGCCCCAGCGCCGGCAAGCGGCTGTTCTCGCTGGGCATCCCGTTCCTGCTCTACGGACTGATGGCGACGGTCGCGGTCGTGGCGCTGCTGGGCGGACTGGGGCTGTTCCTGTCCTGGAACCGTCAGCTCGACAAGTACCCGCCCAGCCAGCTCACCGCCGTCCCGGTGAGCCAGGAGTCGGTCGTCTACGACCGCAACGGCGTGGTGCTCGCCCGCTTCTCGACGGGGGAACGCCGGCAGGTCATCCCCTTCGACCAGATCCCGCCGGTGCTCATCGACGCCACGACCGCCGTCGAGGATCGCACGTTCTGGACCAACACCGGCTTCGACCCGGTGGGCATCGCCTCCGCGGCCATCGACTCCCTGCGTGGCCGCGCCCGCGGCGCGTCCACCATCACCCAGCAGCTGGTCCGCGCGCGACTGCTGCCGTCGGAGGTCCTGTCCGGCAGCCTCGTCCAGCGCAAGATCCTCGAGCTCATCCAGTCGGTGCGCCTCACTGAGGCCTATCCGGACGAGGAGGGCAAGAAGAAGATCATCGCGGCGTACCTCAACCAGAACTTCTACGGCAACAACAGCTATGGCATCCGGACCGCGGCACGGGGCTACTTCGGCATCAACGACCTGCGCAAGCTGAGCATCTCGCAGGCGGCCATCCTCGCGGGGATCCCGCAGGCCCCTGGCGCATACGACCTCGTGGCCAACGCCGAGGAGGTCGGCCCAGGCGAGGTCGGCCCGGGCGGCACCCGGTGTCCCGACCCCGAGGACACCTGCCTGATCGTCGATCCGGAGTCGGCGGTGGTCCAACGCCGCGACTACATCCTGCAGCTGCTCGCATCGGACCCAGCGCGTCGTGTCCTGACCGGCGCCACCCTCACCACCAAGGACTTCCGCGACGCGATGCGGGAGCCGGTGGTGCTCGTGGACCAGACACGTCGTGACTGGCGGGCGCCCCACTTCGTGTGGCAGGTGCGCGAGGACGTCAAGACGGCCATGTGCGGCGAGGAGAACGAGACCTGCACCGAGTTCGAGCAGGGTGGGCTGCGCATCACGACGACCCTCGACTGGCAGGTCCAGAAGGTCGCCGAGAAGTGGGTCGCGGCCGCCGCGATCGCGCCCCAACAGAGGGACCCGCGCGACTACGCGCGCTCGCATGGCATGCCCTACCGGGACTGGATGGCGCGTCTGGAGGACAACGCGATCTTCAACGGCGCGCTCTCGGCCATCGACTACGAGACCGGCGAGATCATCGCGTACGTGGGCTCGGCCGACTACTACGGCAAGCGCCGGGGCAAGCGGTTCCAGCCCAAGTTCGACGTCCTCGCCGACGGGTACCGCCAGCCCGGATCCGCGTTCAAGCCCTTCGACTACGCTGTCGCCATCGACGATGGCAAGCTGACCGCGTCCTCGATGATCATGGACGTCACGACCGACTTCGGCGGCGGCTATGTCCCGACCGACTTCGACCAGCTCGAGCGCGGCCCGCTGCGCCTCCGCCTGGCACTCCAGTTCTCGCTCAACATCCCGGCCGTCAAGGTGGCCATCATCAACGGCATCCAGCACCTGTACGAGCGTGCGGAGGAGTTCGGGCTGAACTTCCAGCCCCCGCCCCGCAACGCCGGGCCGTCGATGGCGCTCGGGTCGTTGGAGGTGCGCCCGCTCGACCTCACCAACGCCTACTCGACGCTCGCCAACCGGGGTCGCTACATCCCCGCCGAGTCGATCCTGACCGTCAAGCGGGATGGGGTGGATGTCCTGCCGCCCTACGAGGTCCCCGCCGGGGATCGGGTCGTCTCGCCCCAGACGTCGTACATCGTGACCGACATCCTGGCGGGCAACACGGATCCCGCCGAGAACCCCATCTGGGCCCAGGCGCGCATCACCAATGCCAACGGGCGGCGGCGACCGGCGGCGCTCAAGACGGGCACCAACAACGATGCCAAGGACCTCTCGGCCTACGGCTATATCGCGCCGCCGACGAACGCCGGTCGGCGGGACGGCGAGTACGCGCTGGCGATGGGCGTCTGGATGGGCAACAGCGACGCGACGCCGGTCAGCGGCAACGGCGACAGCGTGTTCTCGCTCGACGCGGCAGCGCCGCTGTGGCAGGCCGTGATGGACGAGGTCACCGCCGACTGGCGCATCAACGACTTCGACCGGCCGGACGGGATCGTCACCGAGACCGTGGATGCCTACACCGGCTTCCAGCCGTCGGTCTGGTCGAGGGAAAAGGTCCAGGAGATCTTCGAGCGTGGCACGACCCCCGGCGAGGACCCCTGGATCGTGGGTCGCGAGGTCGTTCGTGGACCCGACGGCCAGCTGTACCGCTGGCAGGACGGATGCGAGGGTGAGCCGCAGGTCCGGGGCATCCTGGCGCTCGCCGAGGTCGAGGCCGACCACGAGGCATGGAACGAGGCCAACCGGGGCTGGATCAGGCGGGCACGTCGCGGCGCCGGCGTCGAGGGCGGCCCGGAGGACACGGCCACGTCCTACTTCTACGACCCGTCCTACCGGCCCTACGGGCGCAGCTGGGGTGCGCCGTTCGCGCCCACCACGGGCTGCGCGGAGATGCCTTCGCCGGAACCGAGCGTGTCGCCCGAGCCCAGCGTGACACCGACCGAGGGACCGACCGCCGAGCCGCAGCCCACCGACGAGCCCCCGGAGCCGACCGACGAGCCCCCGGATCCCACGCCAGAGCCGACCGACGAGCCGCCCGATCCCACCGAGGAGCCCGGGCCCGAGACCACCGACGCGCCCGCGGATGAGGGCGAGTCGGAGGGTGGTGGCTGAGTCGCGCTAGAGGCTGACGACGGTGGCCCCGTCGCCGCCCTCGCCCCGCTCACCGGGACGCCACTCGCGCACCAGGGGGTGACCCGCCAGCGCCGACCGGACCGCGTCGCGCAGGGCGCCCGATCCGTGGCCGTGGACGATGGTCAGGCGGCCTGCCCCGGCCATCGCCGCACCGTCCAGCGTCTGCTCCAGGAGCTCCAGGGCCTCATCCACACGCGCGCCCCGGATGTCGAGCGTCGCCGGCACGACGCGCCGTTCCCCCGTGTCCCGGGTGGCCCGCCGTGACGGCCGAGCCGTGGTCGGTGCCAGCTCGCCACGGCGGCCCGTGGAGGGGCGTGACGGGGTGGTGACCGGGCGCGAGGTCGCGGGCACCGACTCGGGCGTGATGAGCTCGGCGAGCGGCACGACCGTGTGCGCGCCGCCGACCGCGAGCGTCGCGCGCCCCCGCTCGTCGATGGCCGTGATCCTCCCCTGCCAGCCGGAGCGCGTCGCGGCACGCTGACCGACGGCCCAGGTCCCGGGGACCGTCACCTCCGATGGCGACCTACCGGCCGCCGGGATCGCCGCCAGCCGTTCCTCGAGGCGTGCCATCGCGTCGTCGAGGCGCGACTCGGTGAGGGTCTGCCGCGCGAGGAGCCCTCGCGCCTCGGCGATCTCGGCGTGGATGGCCTCGACCGCGCGTTCGGCCTCCTCGCGGGCCGTGGCTGCGGCCTGCTCCCGCTCCCGGCGCGCCTGGCGGCGCTCATCGTCCGCGGCACGCCGGGACTCGACCGCCCGCGCCTCGGCGACCCGCGCCGTCTCACGTGCCTCGTCGATCTCCGCCTGGGAGGCCTTGATGGCAGCGAGCGTGGCCTCGAAGTCCTGCTGCGCGCGCGACAGCCGTCCGCGGGCGTCGTCGACGAGGGCCGGCTCGAGGCCCAGGCGCTCCGCGATGGCGAACGCCTGGCTGGTGCCCGGCAGGCCGATGCTCAGGCGGTAGGTCGGGCTGAGCGTGTCGAGGTCGAACTCGACCGAGGCATTGCGGGCCTCCGGGGTCTCGTGGGCATAGACCTTGAGCTCAGCGTAGTGGGTCGTCGCGACCACGAGGGCGCCCGAGCGGATGAAGCGATCGAGCAGGGACTGGGCCAGCGCGGATCCCTCCGTTGGGTCGGTGCCGGCGCCCAGCTCGTCGAGCAGGACCAGGCAGCCCGGTCCGGCGGCCTCCACGATGCGCACGATGGAGCGGAGGTGGCCCGAGAACGTGGACAGCGACTGGGCGACCGACTGCTCGTCACCGATGTCCGCGAACACGTCGCGCAGCACCGGCAGCCTGCTCCCGGAGGCGGCCGGCACGTGGAGGCCCGACTGGTGCATCAGGCACAACAGCCCGGTGGTGCGCAGCGCGACCGTCTTGCCACCCGTGTTGGGCCCCGTGATGACGAGCGCGCGGTACCCCTCGCCGAGCCGGATGTCGATGGGCACGACACGGCCCGTGAGGCCCGGGTGGCGCGCCGACAGGAGCACGATGGGGCCATCGGAGGCGTCCGCGCGGACCGCGTCCATCTCCTCGGCGAGGCGCGCCCTCGCCGCCCACAGGTCGAACCGGGCGAGCGCGTCGAGCGTCTCGCGCAGCTGCCCGGCCTGGGCACCCACGAACGACGAGAGCTCGTCGAGGATGCGCTCCTCCTCCGCCTGGACCTTGAGCTGTGCCTCGCGCCAGGCGTTGCCCAGCTCGACCGCCACCAGCGGCTCCACGAACAGCGTCTGGCCGCTCCCCGATTGGTCGTGGACGATGCCCCGGACGCGCGACTTCGCGTCCGCTCGCACGGGGATGACGTAGCGGCCGTTCCGCAGCGTGATGAGCGGCTCCTGGAGGGCGGCTCCCAGCTCCCCGTGGACCAGCTGGTCAAGCCGGGACCGGAGCCGCTCGTAGGCGATGCGCACCGCCCGTCGCAGGCCACCGAGCGCGGGCGATGCGGCATCGAGGATCTCGCCCGAGGGGTCGATGCTCACGACGAGCCGCTGGTGCAGCGCGGGCAGTGGCTCGATGAGTCGCGACAGCTCGTGCAGCCGTGGCAGATCCACGTCCCGGAGCGCGTCGCGCAGGCGCGCGGCCGCCGTGAGCGTGTCCGCGATGGCCACCAGGTCGAGGGGCTCGAGGCGACCGCCGCGGTCGGCGCGCCCGATGGCAGGACCGATGTCGTGCGCACCCCCGACGCCCACGTCGGTGCGCCCCGACAGGAAGTCGCGTGCCTCGTCCGTCTCGTCGAGGGCGCGGCGAACGATGACCGGGTCGGCCGACGGCAGCATGGCCTCGGCGAGCCGGCGCGAGGGTGGGAACGCCGCGTACGCCGCGAGCCGCGCGCGGATGGTCGGGTATTCGAGGATGCGCGCCGAGCGCTCGTCCATCAGCGACCGCTCGCGATCGGGGGTGGGAACGGACGGGACAGCGCGGCCGCTCCCCGCACACCCAGCCGCCACGGTCGCTCGGACCACTCGGACCCGGCATAGGCGACGCCCACGCGGGGTCCGGTCACGACCTCGGCATCGGGGACCGGCGCCCCTGCCGACAGCCACAGCCCGTGGCCCGACGTCAGGTCGTGGCCCGAACAGCCGCGGTCCAGCGACAGCCAGCGGCCAACGAGGCCCGGGCCCGCGGCGGCACGGGGTCCATCCCCCGACCCATCCGATCCGACCGGCGCGAGGGCACGGATGAGCACGGCGCTTGCCGCGCCGTGCGGATGCGCGACCACGTTGAGGCAGTGGTGGACGCCGTACACGAGATACACGTAGGCATGACCCGGCGCACCGAACATGGGCGCCGTCCTGGTGGTGAGACCCGCCCGTGCGTGGCTCGCCCGGTCGTCGGGTCCGTCATAGGCCTCGACCTCGACGATGCGCCCGACTCGGCGACCACGCGCGTCGTCGCGCACGACGAGGGCGCCGAGCAGGTCACGGGCGACCTCGAGCACCGGACGCGCGTACCACTCGCGCGGGATGGGCGCAAGGTTCGCGGGTGCTGGTGGAGGGCCTCGGTCGGGACCCGCACTCGCAGGCGCGGTACTCGTCGGGATCCCGGGACGTGTCACTGATAGGGGTGTTGTGGGGGCCGTAGCCTCAGACCATCACCTGGCGGACATCGTTCGGCAGGAGCGGGCCCAGGATCGTCCCAAGGACGGGGATGACGGAGCGCACGAGCGCGTCGCCGATGCGTGAGTCGAGCAGCGACTGGTACACCTCGCGTGTCCAGTCCGGGCCCACGACGGCGAACCCGAGGGA
>JBEVIK010000040.1:0-3063 GCA_040510715.1 Candidatus Limnocylindrales bacterium | reverse complement strand
AGCGTGCGGACTGCGTGCGCGGCAGGAGCTCCCCGAAGGCGGCCTCCAGGGGAGGCATGTAGATGGGCGCGACGGTCGTCTTGACGAGCTCCTCCATGGCGCCCGCGGCGCCGACGTAGGTGATGGTCGCGCCCGACGTGCTGACGTGGAGCATGGGCGCCGGGATGCCCAGGAGCCGCGCCGTGATGGTGTTCGTGTAGTCGCGCGCCTCCTGGAGCTGCGAGCGCTGCGGGTCCATGTCCGGCACGTCGAGCTCCACGCCACCCGTGAGCACCGCGGGCGTCGGCTCCGGGCCCGCGTGCGCCGCCATCCACTGGCGCTTCAGCTTGTCGGCCTCCACCGCGTCCATGGCGCCCGGCACCTTCAGGGTCACCGACGGGATGCCGGAGCTCAGGAACCATGAGGCCGCGAAGCGCTCCGCGGTGTCGCCCACCGCGAGCGCGTCGAGTCCGTCTTCGATGGGCGAGCGCCCCAGGAGTCCCCCAGGGCGTCGCCCCAGGGCGATGTGGATGATGTCGCGCGCCGGCACGAGCTGCCCGCGCCAGTGCGTGCGCGGCACGAAGCGCTTCTCGTCCCACTCCACGCGCACCTCGCTGCCCGGCAGGAGGATGACGGCCGTGGGGAGCTCCTCGCTGTCGCGGCTCGTCACCATCCACCAGGCGTTGCCCGCCTTCGCGGCGTTCTCGTCGCCGGCGAGGAGGGCGTACACGGTCTGGTACACGAACTCGTAGCGGGAGCCGAAGGGCGAGGGCCGGCGCAGGATGCGCGGCTGGAGCTCCAGGAGCACCTCGTCCCGATAGGCGAGGGGCGCCATCTGCGCGAGGGTGCCGGCGAGGAGCTGCACCGCGCGGATGACGGATGGCATCCGGAGCGCGTCCGCCAGGGCGAAGCCGGCGAGCCGGGCGTTGACGGCATCTTCGATGAACGTGCCCAGGTTGACGGGGAGCCCGTGGCCCAGCGCCTCCGGAGCTCGTGGGGCCGGCGCCGGAGGTGGGGATGCCCGAACGATGGGCCCGATGTCCGGGCCCCATATCAGGTCGTGCAGCATTCCCACGCTCCGCACTATGCAGCATGTATGCAACGCGGAGCGCCTGGCCAGGCCCTCCGGCGGCTCGAGCGCTGCCGCACATGTGCAACTACCTGGCCGGTCCGCTCACCTGGTCCACCTGGTCCGGACCGGTCCGGACCGGTACAAGCGGGTCTGGTACGGGGATGCCGGGGTACAAACGGAACGCCCACCCGCTTGTGACCGGTCCTAGCGCTGGAGCGGGCCCCGCGGGTTGCAGCTCCGGCAGACTGCCTCCACGTTCCGCCGGTCCAGGGCGAGCTCCGGAGCTCGTGACGCCGCGATGATGTGGCCGGCGTCGAGTCGGGCTGGGGGCGATTCGGCGCCGCACCGCGCGCAGCGCCCGACAGCGCGCACCTCGCGCGACAGGACCGTCCAGCTCCGCGAGCTCCTGATGCGTCGAGCTGCCCCGACGCAGCTCGCGCAGCGCCCGCCACTGCCCACGGGAACGGGGCGCCGGCAGCCGATGCAGGGCGTCAGCATCAGTAGATGGCGTAGGAGGGCGCGGGGGCGAGGGTGCGCGCGGCCTCGTAGGCGAGGATGGCGGCTATCAGGGCGTCGATGTGCTGGGGTCGCCGGGCATCCTTCGTGATGACGCTGCCCAGGGGCGTCGTGCGTGCCACGGCCGACAGCACATGGGCGCGCAGCTCCGGCGTCCCGTCCCACGTCAGCTCGCGCTTGACGACGGCCTGGTAGAAGGCGTCCGTGGCCGGCGCCATGCGGGTCGCGGCCGCGGTGTTCCATTCCAGCACCTTGTCGCCGTAGGTGAGGGCGAGGCCCTGGAGCTCCGTCCGCCAATGCCACGGGTCGGCCAGCATGAGCTGCACGTCCAGCTCCGCGAAGGCCCGGTCGATGACGCCCAGCACCTCCGCGCGTGGCACGCTCCAGTCGCGGGGCGCCGGCGAGGGCCGGGCCCAGAGGCCCAGCACCACGATGCGCCCGGCGCCGATGTCGTAGGCCACGAGCGCGGTCGTGTCGCGACTGACGGAGCCGTCGAAGCCCAGCGTGACGGAGCTGCCCGCCGGCACGGGCCCAGGCTCCACCACGAGCGCGTCCCAGCGGTCGGCCAGCATCCAGGCGTCCTCCTGTTGGACCCACTGCCCCAGGCGCATCTGTCGGAAGCGTGACAGCGGCAGGGTCGCGTAGTCCAGCGCCACGCGCCGCGGGTCCACGAAGATGCCCAGGCCCGGATTCGCGCGGCGCCAGGTGCGGGGCGATGCGGGGTCCATGCCCGGCGGCGCCGCGTGCTCCAGGTACACGAGCCCGGGGATGTCGCGCTCGCCGGTCAGCTTCCGGAGGCGCCACATGGGATTGTCCTCGCCGTCCCGCACCGTGCCCACGCCCGGCGTCCCGATGGCGAGGAGGAGGCTGCCCTCCGTCTTGCCCATGCCCGTCGCGATGGCCTCCAGGGTGTCCGCGTCGACATAGCCCACCTCGTCCACGAGCGCCTCCGATGGACCCTGCCCGACGATGGCGGCCTCCGTGGCCGGCAGCGGCAGGAGCTGCGTGCCACGCATCGGGAGCTCCACGCGGGGAGCCGTCGCATCGCCGTGGATGCGGCACTGCCCCAGGAGCCGCGGGTTGCGCCGGATGATGGACACGGCCTTGTCGTAGGCGAGGCGAGCTCCACGCATCCCGGTGGCCGCGGCCACGACCGTGACGCCCGGACGGTCGAAGGCGAAGAACACCAGGAGGGGCGCGGTCAGGCTCGTCTTGCCCGCGCCCCGCGGGAGGCTCCACACGGCCTGGAGGATGCCCGCGTCCAGGCTCCGGCGCAGGAGCCGGCGCTGGAATGGCAGGAGCTTGTAGGGCCGGCCGGCTCCCCGGCCCTCCGGCACGACGCACTCGCCTTCGATGAACGCGATGGCGCGGGAGCTTCGGCGCTTGATGCCCGCGTACCGGGCGAAGATGTCGCTCCTCGCGGGCGTCCAGGTCGCCCTCCGGCGGTCCTCCGGCAGCGGAGCCCATGTGTCGGGGTCCACATGTCCATGTCCGGG
>JBEVIK010000039.1:0-6476 GCA_040510715.1 Candidatus Limnocylindrales bacterium | reverse complement strand
TTCCGGCCCGGGCGCATCCCGCGGCCCATGCTGGAGCGCGCCCTGGGCATCGACCGGACCGATCCCGAGGCCGCGGACCCCGTCTACGACGACGCCCGGGACCACCTGTATCGGCGGTCCGTGGTCGATGCCGCCAAGCAGGGCGACCTCGTGCCCGTCGAGCTCCCTGCGGCCCCCGAGTGGCAGACCTTCGTCGAGGGGGAGGGCGCCTCGTACAAGGTGACCGTCCCGATCCGCCCCGTGCCCCAGCTGGGCGACTACGCGGGCTTCCCGTTCAGCCCCCAGGTGGACGAGCCGGACGAGGCCCGCGTGGACGCGGTCCTGGAGCAGCTCCGCGACCAGCAGGCGAGTCTCGTGCCGGTCGAGGACCGGGGTGTCGAGAAGGGTGACTTCGCGGTCGTCGGCTTCGAGGGCCGGCTCGACGGCGAGGTCATCGAGGGGGCCGTGGCCGAGCGGCTGCCGCTGGTCATCGGCAGCGAGCGCATGGTGCCGGGCTTCGAGGACGCGCTCCTCGGCATGCGCGAGGACGAGGAGCGGACCTTCTCGGTCACGTTCCCCGAGGACTACCGCGAGACCTCGCTCGCCGGCAAGCAAGTGGAGTTCACGGCGGTCGTGCGGGAGCTGCGCGAACGGCGCCTGCCGCCGCTCGATGACGCGTTCGCCCAGTCCGCGGGTGACTTCGCCGACCTCTCGGAGCTGCGCGCGGACATCCTGCGCCGACTGCACCGGAACGCGCTCGACCGCGCCCGCCACGCGTTCGCCGACCGCATCATCGAGTACGCGGTCGCCAATGCGACGGTCGAGGTCCCGGAGGTCATGGTCGACCGCGAGGTCGACGTCATGATCGACGAGCTCAAGGTCCGGCTCACCCAGCAGGGCATCGAGTACGAGGAATACCTCAAGGTCACCGAGCGCGACGAGGCGAAGCTGCGCGAGGAGTCGCACGAGGGCGCCGAGCACCGGGTCAAGGTGCTCCTGGTGCTCAACGCCGTCGCCGACCAGGAGGGCGTGGTCATCGACGACCGCACCGTGCGTGCGGAGGTCGAGCGGACCCGCCGGCAGAACCCCGGTGACCGGCGGCTCGCCGAGTTCCTGAGCGGCCCCCGCGGCCGGGACTACGTGCGCAACACGCTCCGCCGCTCGCAGGTCGTCGAGGGCATCATCGACCGCTGGATCGAGGCGCACCCGGCCTTCAAGGAGGTCCGACACGTCGAGGACCAGCTGGAGCAGACGAGCGACCATCTCGACGCTGCCGCCGAGTCCGTGGAGCCCGTCGACGTGGATCCGGACGAGGAGCGGCTCGAGGCCGAGCTGACAGCTGCCGGCGTCGCCGGCGGCGAGGATGACGACCGATGAGCGACCCTCGAACCCCCTCCACGCGCGCGGTCCTCGGGGCGGCGCGGGCGTCCTCCGCGGCACTCGAGACCGCGCTCGATGCGCGGGCGATGCTCGTGCCCATGGTCATCGAGAGCTCCAGCCGCGGCGAGCGTGCCTATGACATCTACAGCCGGCTGCTGCGCGAGCGGATCATCTTCCTGGGCGATGCCATCGAGGACCACATCGCCAACCTGGTCATCGCACAGCTGCTGTTCCTCGACGCCGAGGACCCCGAGCGCGACATCAGCCTGTACATCAACTCGCCGGGTGGCGTGGTCACCTCCGGCCTCGCCATCTACGACACGATGCAGTACTTGCGCGCCCCGGTGAGCACCATCTGCATCGGCATGGCCGCGTCCATGGCCTCGGTGCTGCTCGCGGCCGGCGCCAAGGGCAAGCGGTATGCGCTGCCCAACTCCCGGATCATGATCCACCAGGGGTCGGCCGGGTTCCGCGGCAACACCCCCGACGTGTTCATCCAGGTCAAGGAGCTGGAGGAGCTCAACAAGCGCCTCAACCGGATCCTCGCCGACCACACCGGCCAGACCGAGGAGAAGGTCGCCAAGGACACCGACCGGGACTATTTCATGTCCGCCGAGCAGGCCCGTACCTATGGCATCATCGACGAGGTGTACGCCGAGCGGGACAAGCCACCTGTGAGCGCGAGCCCGGCCCCCGCCAAGGAGCGGTCCGGACGCGCCGAGAAGCGCTCGGATCCGGACGAGCCGGAGAAGGGCACCCGCTGACCACCCAGGGTCGGCGGTGACGGGCCAGCGAGCAGGGAAGGGCGCGATGTCCACGAGCTCCGGCAAGGGGACCAAGGTCCCGTATCGGTGCAGCTTCTGCGGCAAGAGCCAGGAGCAGGTCCGCAAGCTCATCGCGGGCCAGGGCGTCTATATCTGCGACGAGTGCATCAACCTCTGCCAGGAGATCATCGAGGAGGAGATGCAGGAGTCGCCGCGGCCACGGCCGCACGCGGCGAAGCTGCCCAACCCCCGCCAGATCAAGGACGCCCTCGACTCGTACGTCATCAGCCAGGAGCGTGCCAAGCGCGTGCTCTCGGTCGCCGTCTACAACCACTACAAGCGGGTCAACGCCGGCAACCAGATCGACGACGTCGAGCTCCAGAAGTCCAACGTGCTGCTGGTGGGCCCCACGGGGTCGGGCAAGACGCTCCTCGCACAGACGCTCGCCAAGGTCCTGGACGTGCCGTTCTGCATCGCCGACGCGACGTCGCTCACCGAGGCGGGGTACGTCGGCGAGGACGTCGAGAACATCCTGCTCCGGCTCATCCAGGCCGCCGACTTCGATGTCGCTCGTGCGCAGCGGGGCATCATCTACATCGATGAGATCGACAAGATCGCGCGCAAGGCGGACAACCCGTCCATCACGCGTGACGTCTCCGGGGAGGGGGTGCAGCAGGGGCTGCTCAAGATCCTCGAGGGCACCGTCGCCAACGTGCCGCCCCAGGGTGGCCGGAAGCACCCCCACCAGGATTTCATCCAGATCGACACCACGAACGTGCTGTTCATCTGCGGTGGCGCGTTCGAGGGCCTCGAGCGCATCGTCGAGGAGCGCGTCGGCAAGCGATCGATGGGCTTCGGCGCCGATGGCCGCAAGGACAAGGTCGAGCGCGAGCGCATCCTCGAGCACCTGATGCCCGAGGACCTGCTCAAGTTCGGGCTCATCCCCGAGTTCGTGGGGCGGCTGCCCGTGATGGTCACCCTGTCCGCGCTCACCCGCGACGACCTGATGCGGGTGCTGACCGAGCCGCGCAACGCGGTCACCCGCCAGTTCCAGAAGTTCCTGTCGCTCGACAAGGTGGACCTGGTGTTCACCGATGGCGCGATCGCAGCGGCGTCCGAGCTGGCGCAGGCACGCAAGACGGGCGCGCGGGCGCTCCGGTCCATCGTCGAGGAGTCGCTGCTCGACGTGATGTACGACATCCCGGAACGCACCGACGTGCGCAAGTGCATCATCACCGAGGAGACCATCCGCCAGGGTCGCGCACCGCTGCTGCTGACCAAGGCCGAGGTCGATCGCGGCGTGGACGAGACGAACTACACCGAGCTCCTCGAGCGCGGCGCGTAGCCGCTCGGACCCAGGCCGGCTCCGCCGGCCGCTCCGCGGTTCAGGGGGTCGGCGCGAGCTCCTCGTGCTCCGTGAGCGCCATGAGGTCGCCATCGGGATCGCGCAGGATCAGGAGCACCATGGGTCGCTTGTCGGATGCGGCGATGGTCGCGCCATCGTCGTCGACCCAGCAGGCGAGCTGGCCCACGACCTCGCCGTCGTCGGTGCCCCCGATGCGGAACACGCCCAGGAACGCCCCCTCGCCGCACGTCGCGTTGCGCTCATCGGGAAGCGCGGCGGTGACGGCGTTGAAGTCGCCGTCGAGGGCGATGGCGTTCGCGTAGAGGGCGTAGCTCGCCTCGATCCCGTCCGTCGTCGGGCACGCCACCTCTGCGATGGCAGTGCCCGTCGGGTCGTGGGCCTCGCACGACCCGCGGATCACCTCCGGGACATGCGCGAGCAGGGCAGCCTCGGGTCCGGCGCTGGCGCCCGGCGAGGCGCCCGCGGTCGCACCTGGTGAGGCGCTGGGTCCGGCACTCGAGCCGGGTGATGCGCTCGCCGAGGGCGCACCCTCGAGCGCCGCCGCGATCCGTTCCGCCGCGGCCGTCGCGACGAGCGCGGGCAGGTCCGCCGGGAGCTCCGGTCCGCCGGCGACGAACACCTTGGCCGCGACGGGCCCCACGTGGAACAGGAAGTTGTGCAGCTGGAACTCCGCATCGCCGACCTGCTGCACGCCGAAGTAGTACCGGCCGTCCTCGCCCACGGGCTCGGTGAACATCACCGGGGCGAGCCCGGAGGCCTCGGCCTCCGACAGGAGCGGCTCGGCGGCCTCGAGGTACGCAGCGGCCGCCTCTGCGTCGGGAAGCTCCATGCGGTGATCGAACACGATCAGCGTCCCCTGGGTCCAGACCTGGCCGACCGCGCGCCGCCCGTCGTGTGCCGCGAACGACTCGTCGTCGATGGCGAACCGCGGAGGCTCGTCGATCCCCTGCGACTGCATACCGTCCGGCAGGTCCTCGGCGGTCAGGAGTGACCCGACGAGGGGATCCGCGGGCGGTTCGGACTGGGCCGATGCCACCGCCGGGACACCCGTGAGCGACACCATCATCCCGAGCGCCAGCGTTCCCCTGCGCCACCGACGTCCCATGCCGTGACCTCCCTCAGCGAACGTCGCTGGAGTATCCGCGCCTTTGGGCACCGATTCAAGGGACCTCGTCGCGGAACCTGGCCTCCTCCCACAGCGCGACGAGGTCCGAGGACGGCGGCGCGAGGATGGCGCCCAACGTGGGCTGGTCGGGCTCGGTCCACAGCAGCACCAGCCCGGACCCCGACTCCCAGCAGGCGACCGACCAGGAATGGTCGCCCTCGGTGACCACCCCCTGATACGCGCCGTCCGCGCAGGATGCCGCGGTCCCGTCCGGTTCCGGGACCTCGTCGAGCAGGGACGCATAGGCGTCATCGCGGGCGTCCGCGTCGGTGAACTGCCGGTACACGACGATGGCGTTGTCGCGATCGCAGCTGACCGCTGCGACCTCGCCCGGCATGCGAGGCTCGAGCACCTCGCCGTCGCATCCGCGGGCCCCGGTGCGCAGCACCGCCGGCATCAGCCTCTGGATGGCCTCGATATCCGAGTACGACGGGTCGGAGGTGATCTGTGGCGTTCCTGTCGGCCACACCGCATCGGCGGGGCCGAACCCGGCCTCGAGCCGGGCGAGGGCTCGCTCGGCGATGGCCCGGCGCAGCACGAGCCCCGGTCCGAAGACCGTCGCGGACACCTTCGCCACGACCGGGCCCACCGGGATGAGCCAGACGTCCATGGCCACCGGCTCGGCTCCGATGACCGCCTCGCCGGCCCAATGGCGCGTGGCCGGTGTCAAGGGGTCGTCAGGATCAAGCGCGAGTCCGGCGTCGCCAGCCTCGGACAGCGTGGCCTCGGCCGCCACGAGGTACGCGACCGCGGCCTCGTCGGTCGGGAACTCCATCCGCTGGTCGAACACGACCCCGTGTTCCTGTGAGACCCAGGCGCGCGTGGCGAGCCGGGAGCCCCGATGCTCGTCGAACGCGAGCCGATCGATGTCCAGCTCGGCCGGATCGTCGAGGTCGCGGCCCACGAAGCCGGGCAGGTCGGCGTCGGTGAGCAGGCTGGCCGCGAGGCGGTCCGCGGCGGACGACGGGTCGGGTGACGCCGCGAGCGTGGGCCCGTGCGCCAACGCGGCACCGAGCAGCACGAGCAGGCACGCCCAGGGAGCGATCCGGGTGCGATCGAGGCGTCGCGAACGCGTCATGCGGCCGATAGCATGCGCCGATGGATCGCTGGGCGGGCGTGGTGCTCGCGGCCGTGGCCACCGTCTTCTACCTCGTGGTGGGGCAGGGGCAGACCGACCTCGACTCCCACTGGCCGATCGCCCAGGCCTTCGCCGCGGGACGGCTGCACCTGGTCGACCCGATCCCGTGGCTGGAGCTCGTGCCGCGCCCGGAGGGCGGCTGGTACTCCCCGTTCCCGCCCCTGATGTCCGTGCTGCTCGTCCCCTTCGCGCTGGCGGGCGTGGTGGTGGACACCAACGTCACCGGCGCGGTGTTCGGAGGCGTGAGCGTGGCGCTCGTGTGGGTCATGCTGCTGCGGCTGGGCGTCGCCGACATCCCGCGTCTCGCACTCACCGCATCCTGGGCGTTCGGCTCGCAGGTCCTCTGGATGGCCAGCACGGGCGGCCATCACCTCGCACCGCAGCTCCTCGCGGCATCGCTGCTGCTGGCGTCCGTGGCGCTCGCGCTCGACCGCCGATGGCCCATCCTCGCGGGGCTGCTGCTGGGTGCCGGTGCCGCATCGAGGCTCCCGGTCGGCCTCGCCCTGCCGTTGCTGGCGTACCTCTATCGGGGCGACGGCCAGCGCGGCGCGTGGATCCGGCTGCTGGCGGGCGTGGCCGTGCCGGCGATCCTGGTCGGCGCGTACAACATCGCCCGGTTCGGCGACCCGTTCGAGTTCGGCTACGGGCTCATCCGCAACGTGGACGGCGAGAGCGTGCTCGACG
>JBEVIK010000038.1:0-4067 GCA_040510715.1 Candidatus Limnocylindrales bacterium | reverse complement strand
GGAGCCGACGAAGGTCAAGGTCGAGGGCATCAATCTCACCTACGAAGGACTGATCGGGAAGGTCCAGAAGTCGTTCCTGTCCAAGGACGTCGACGGCCTCCAGCCGCACATCCGCGCCTTCGTGGAGCGTGTGGCGACGTTCGCCCCCTGCCCCGCCTGCGGCGGCACCCGACTGAACGAGGGCGCCCGGTCGTCGAAGGTCCACGGGATCAACATCGCCGAAGCCTGTGCGATGCAGATCAGCGATCTCGCCACATGGGTCCGTGCCCTCGACGAGCCGTCCGTGGCACCGCTGCTGACGACCCTGCAGCAGACGCTCGACTCGTTCGTGGAGGTCGGACTTGGCTATCTCTCGCTCGACCGCTCGTCGGGGACCCTGTCAGGGGGCGAGTCGCAGCGGACCCGGATGATCCGCCATCTCGGATCGGCGCTGACGGACATCACGTACGTGTTCGACGAGCCCACCATCGGGCTCCATCCGCACGACATCCAGCGCATGAACGACCTGCTGCGGCGCCTGCGCGACAAGGGCAACACGGTGCTGGTCGTGGAGCACAAGCCCGAGGTCATCGTCGTCGCGGACCACGTGGTGGACCTGGGCCCGGGCGCCGGCACGGCCGGCGGGTCGGTGACCTTCGAGGGCACCGTGGAGGGGCTCAGGGCCAGCGGCACGCTCACCGGGCGCCACCTGGACGATCGGGCATCGGTGAAGCCGTCGGTGCGTGCACCGGCCGGGACGCTCGAGGTGCGCGGCGCCGACGCCAACAACCTCCAGGACGTGGACGTGGACATCCCGCTGGGGGTGCTCGTCGTCGTGACCGGCGTCGCGGGCTCGGGCAAGAGCTCCCTCATCCACGGCTCGGTCAGCGGTCGTGAGGGGGTGGTGTCCATCGACCAGTCGGCGATCCGCGGCTCGCGCCGCAGCAACCCGGCGACCTACACCGGCCTGCTCGACCCGATCCGGACCGCGTTCGCCAAGGCGAACGGCGTCAAGCCGGCGCTGTTCAGCGCCAACTCCGAGGGCGCCTGCCCGGCCTGCAACGGCGCGGGGGTCATCTACACCGACCTCGCCATGATGGCCGGGGTGGCCACCACGTGCGACGTGTGCGAGGGCAGGCGGTTCGACGCCTCGGTGCTCGAATACCACCTCGGTGACAAGGACATCAGCGAGGTGCTGGCGATGCCCGCGGTGGAGGCGGCCGCCTTCTTCGGCGCCGGCCCGACCAGGGTGCCGGCCGCCCAGGTGATCCTGGAGCGGCTGGTCGATGTGGGGCTCGGCTACGTCAAGCTCGGCCAGCCCCTGACGACGCTCTCGGGTGGCGAGCGACAGCGGCTCAAGCTGGCCACCCACCTGGGGGAGAAGGGCGTGGTCTACGTGCTCGACGAGCCGACCACGGGGCTCCACCTCGCCGACGTGCGGCAGCTCCTGGGTCTGCTCGACCGCATCGTGGACTCGGGCCGCTCGGTCATCGTCATCGAGCACCACCAGGCCGTCATGGCCCACGCCGACTGGATCATCGACCTGGGACCCGGCGCGGGTCACGATGGAGGTCGCATCGTGTTCGAGGGCACGCCGGCGGCGCTGGTGGCCGCGAGGAGCACCCTGACCGGCCACCATCTCGCCGACTACGTGGGCCGGGCCTGAGCATCCCCGTCAGTCGTCCAGCCCCTGGCCCGGCGGCAGGACCAGCGTCAGCCGGTCACCCGCGGCCAGGTCCTCGGCCGTGATGAGCGCGGTCTCGATGGCAGCAGCCCCGGTGGATCCACCCTGGCGCACTGTCAGGGCGGTGGCCCGGACCCCTCGATCCAGGCCTGGACGTCGCGCAGGGCGAACTGGCTGACCTGCAGGAACCCGTCCTGCGGGCGGTCGAGATCGACGACCAGGGAGGTCACGGCGCCCAGCGCGAGGATGAGGATGATC
Organism: Candidatus Limnocylindrales bacterium; assembly: GCA_040510715.1. Classification (GTDB taxonomy): domain Bacteria; phylum Chloroflexota; class Limnocylindria; order Limnocylindrales; family CSP1-4; genus JAFMJV01. The sequence continues at coordinate 2,146 of JBEVIK010000038.1, read as the reverse complement.
GCGGTCATCAGGCTCCGTCGGCGTGTCAGGCCGGCCGAGTAGCCGAGCATCGCGAGGGACAGCCAGGAGCCGAGGAGGAGCAACCACAGCACGGTCTCGGGGACCCGCGCATGGAGCGCGGCGATCTCACGCCGCTCGGCGACCGTCGCGACCTCGGTCAGGGTGTCGCCGAGCGAGCTGATCAGGTCCGGGGCGTAGCCGCTCTGCGCGGCGGCGGCCTCGATGGCCCACATCCGGTCGCGCAGCACCTGCCCTTCCGCGATCGCCTCGAGGACCACTGCCCGGTCGTTCGTCGCGATGCGCAGCGGGACGTAGTCGCGCAGCAGGCCCTTGAGCTCGTCACCGGCTGACGGCGGCAGGTAGTCGGCCTGGAGATAGGCCGCCCGGATGGCGTTCGCCTCCTCCATCACCAGGGCACGACGCGTGTCGAACCGGTCGGAGGCCATGCCCATCGCGATCGCGAGCAGGAAGGCCATGAGCCCCAGGAGCCCCCCGACGATGACCCCCGTCGGGCCCTCCTGCTCCCCGGGCTCCCGGTCCTGCCACCAGCGGCCGAGCCGGAAGCCGAGCTCGTAGCAGACCAGGGCGACCACCGCGAACAGGGCGACGATGGCCGGGATCGGCAGGCTGTCGAGGAAGCTCATGGCGTCCCCCCATGCGACCGTGCGGGCAGCGCCCGCCGCGTGTTACGGCCCGGTGTAGCCCGGCACGTCCTTCCGCCTGGCTGCGGACTGCGCCCACTGCGTGAGGTCGAGGAACAGGCCCAGCAGGATCCAGATCCAGTCCCATCCCTGGATACCCGTGACGGTCCAGGTGAGCATGTACATGATCGTGGTGTAGGGGAGGAAGATGATGCCCAGCAGCGGCACCAGGAAGTCACCCTGCCACACGATGGGCCAGCGGGCGCTGAAGAACCAGGCGAGGATCAGGAAGAAACGGGGCGCCGCCGCGAGGCCGAACGCGAGCAGGCATCCGAGCAGGATCATCGAGCTCCCTCCACGTTGTGATCCACGTCGTCGCGACGATGCACCTGCCGACGCGGCTGCGGCATCGTCCTGTTCGGATGATGTGGCCGCGTGCACGGAGCCCGTCCGTCGACGTCTATCGTGCCCATGACGGTGTTCCGGCGGCCCGCTCGGCCGCTCGGACCGGCGCCTAGTGGAGCGTGGCGATGGGGCTGGAGACGGACGAGACCCGGACGGCCGAGGAGCCGAACGAGCTGTACGAGCTGTTCATCGGCATCCTCACCCTGTTCGCCCTGGGTGTCATGGTGGTGGAGCTGCTCGCGAGCGCCGGCCCGGTCATCGAGGTGCTCTCGGGGATCGACGCGCTGCTATGCCTGCTGTTCGTGGCCGACTTCGCGCGCTCATTGCGCCGCGCGCCCGTGAAGCGGGCGTACCTGTGGCCCTACGGCGTGGTCGACCTGCTGGGCAGCGTGCCGGGTGTCGGACCGCTCGCCCTCCTGCGGCTGTTCCGCCTGTCCCGGCTCAGCCGCGCGACGCGGTCGCTCCAGGGCGAGGGGCCGCGCCACCTGGTCCGCCAGTTCGTCCGGCGACGTTCCGAGGCGGCCCTGTACGTCATCATCCTCTCGTCGCTGGCCGTTCTGACCATCGGCAGCCTGCTGGTCGCGAGCGTCGAGCCCGGCGCCGTGGGCTCCAACATCAGGACCGGGGGCGACGCGTTCTGGTGGGCGTTCGTGACCATCACCACGGTGGGCTATGGCGATCGATTCCCCGTGACACCGGAAGGTCGCATCGTGGGTGGCATGACGATGCTCCTCGGCATCGGCGTGTTCGCGGTGTTCACGGGGTACCTGTCGGGCGCCTTCCTCGGTGGCCGGGCGCCCGACGCGCGCTCGGCCTCTGACCAGACCACGGCGGCCGAGCTGGTGGCCCTTCGAGCGGAGGTGGGCGCCCTGCGCGAGGCACTCCTCGGGCGGGATGGCCGCTCAGACACCGGTCCGATCGACGCGGGGGCGCCGCTAGACTCGGGGGGAGCGTCGCGGGCCACGGCCCTGACCCGCGTCGACCCATCACGTTCGACCGGAGGAGCAGCCACGTGACCGCAGAGCAGCCCGCGCCCGAGATCGAGCACCTGCTGGAGGAAGGGAGGTCGTTCCCGCCCTCCGAGGGGTTCCGGGCACAGG
>JBEVIK010000037.1:0-5656 GCA_040510715.1 Candidatus Limnocylindrales bacterium | reverse complement strand
TCACCGATCGCTCACTCCCGATACGCCGCTCGATCACCCGGAGACCACATGCCTGCCGGGGTGCTCCGAGTGGAGCGCCGGCACGCTCCTCGATGCATCACCCGGATCGGATGACCTCACCCATCCGGGGTCCCATCTCCGCCGTCGCGGTCCTCCTCCGGCGGCCTGCGCCGCGGCCGGCGCTCACCGGAGCGCGCGAGGCCCGCGCCGGCCTCGCCGATGACGGGCAGCACCACGGAGCGGGTGACCTCGCCGGCCCGTCGCGCCACGGTCACGAGGATGGACCCGAACGCCACGCCCGCACCGAGCGCGAACCCGGTCGCGATGGCGAGCACGACCGTCAGGACGCCTTCGATGGTGCCGACCTCGAGGATGCCCGTGACCATCGTCAGGCCGGGCAGCAAGGGGAGCACCGCCGGCACCGTCCAGATGACCGAGGGCAGCCGTGCTCGCAGGGCGAGCGCCTGACCCACCACCCCCACCACGACCGCCGCGGCGATGACCGGCACGAGATCGCCGGTCGCGGCGTCCGTGGTCACGAGGGTGACCAGCCACGCCCCGCCACCGAGCAGCAGCACCGAGAGGAGCTGGCGGCGCTCGACACCCAGGCGCAGCGCGAAGGTCGCGCACGCGACACCGGCTGCAGCTGCCTGTGCGAGCTGGCCGACACCGCTCAGACCCACCTCGCCCACGGACAGCGTCGGCCCACCGAGCGCGGTGCCGAGGCGGACGGCAAGCCCTGCTCCGAATGCCACACCCGAGCCCAGCAGCAGGGCCTCGGCGAGGCGGGCGCTGCCGGAGATGATCGACCGGTCGATGAGGTCGCGCATCCCGGCCACGATCGCCGCTCCCGGCAGGAACCGCAGGATCGATCCGGTGATGACCAGTCCGCCATCGATGGGCGCCCCGAGGGCCACCAGCACGATCGCAAGACCCACCGCGAGGAACGGTCCGAGGAGGGCGTTGAAGAACTCCGGCAGGGCTGAGCGCTCGAGGCGCCGGACGATGGGCTCCACGACGACGCCGATGAGGAGCGTCGCGAGCGCGTCCATGGCGTCGCCACCGAACAGCACGGTCGCGGCGGCGGACGAGACCGCCGAGGCGAGCACGAAGACCCATGGCCGGTGGGTCGGAGGCAGGTGGTCGATCCGGTCGATCTCAGCGGGGATCGCCTCCACTGCGAAGCCACCGTCCTCGGCGCGGTCCACGAGCGCGGCGACCAGCGACAGGCGGCGGTAGTCGTTGACCCGTTCGCCGACGATGCGCACCTGCGTGACCGGCCATCCACGGGCGCCGACGGCTGACATGGTCAGGATGCCCATGGTCACCGCGACCTGGACGTCCGTGAGTCGCCCGGCGATGGCGACGCGCCGGATGGCGCGTTCCACGTCATCGGTCGTGGCACCGGCAGCGAGGAGCGTCGCACCGACACGCAGCGCCGTGGAGACGGCGCGGTGATCATCGCCCGGGTCGAGCGTGCTCATGCCTCGTTCGTGGGACGTTCCGGATGCCGCGTCTGAGCCGGCATCAGCCGAGGGCGACGCCCTCGAGGTCGGCACTGGGCGTGATGTCCGGCAGGCGGCTCATCCGGAAGGACGCGAGCAGCCCGAGCAGACCCGCGATCAGGGGCACCAGCAAGGCGACCTGGAGCGAGATGGGCCGGGCCTCCGTGTTGATGCGGATGATCTCGTCCTGGATCGCCTCGGGCTCACCCGCAAGCTGCTGCTCGAGCGCGGTGTTGCTCATCACCTGGGCGTCCTCGTCAAGGGTCTGGGCGACCTGCTGCTTGTCGTCGGGGGGCAGGACGGTGCTCGCATCGGTCATCGCGGTGAACGTGAAGGCGAGCGTCGCCATCATCAGGCCGCCCGCCAGCGCCAGGCCGAATGACAGGCCGAACGAGCCGCCCGCGGAGTTGACCCCCGCAGCCTCCGAGATGCGCTCCTCCGAGATGGGGGCCAGGGTGTAGTTGTTGAGCTGGGACACCAGCAGACCCAGACCCGACCCGGCGATGGCGAGCGGGATGGCGAACCACCAACCCGAGTCCGCCCGGGGCACCAGTGGGATGAGCAGCAGCATGCCCAGCGACAGGAATGCGAAACCCGCCCGGATGATGCTGCTGGCCCTCCGGGCGCCCGCGCGCCGTGCCGCCAGGAGCGAGACCGCGAACATGCTCAGCGACAGCGGCGCAAGCGACAGACCCGCCTGGAGCGCGTTGTACTCGAGGACCATCTGGAGGAAGATCGGCAGCGCGATCATCGCTCCGCCGAGGGCCGTCTGCTGGAGCAGCTGGCTCGAGATGCCGAGCCGGAAGTGCGGCGACCGGAAGAGGTCCGGATCGATGAGGGCGAGCTTGCCCTCGCGCTTGCGCCGGACGAGCCACCAGGCCAACAACGCCAGGGCGATGGCGCCGATGGCGATGAGCGCGCCGACCGCCTCGCCGCCCTCCTGCCAGACCAGGATGCCGAGCACGACCCCGCCCATGCCCAGGACCGAGAGCAGTGCTCCCACCAGGTCGATACCTCGCTGGCCCGTGAACGGGACGTCCTTGATACGCGGCAACCCGAACAGGACGACGCCGATGACCAGCAGCTCCAGGAGGAACCCGACGCGCCACGACAGATAGGTGGTGATGAAGCCGCCGATCAGGGGACCGATCGCCGCTGCGATCGCCGCTGCAGCGCCGACCATGGCGTAGACCCGCTTCTGGGCGGCTCCCTCGAAGTTGCCATGGATGAGCGACTGCATCGAGGGCAGCAGCAGCGAGGCGCCGAGTCCACCCAGGATGGCCCAGAAGATGACGATCGCCTGGAGATCCTGGGCGAGGACCATGGCCAGCGCGCCGGCGGCGTAGCCGAGGAGCCCGAGCGTGAACGCGAGCTTGCGCCCGATGAGGTCACCGACCTTGCTCGAGATGAGGATGAAGGCGGCCGAGACGAGCGCTTCCAGCGCGATGGCCGACTGGACGCCGCTCACCGTGGTACCGAGGTCGGTCACCACCGCCGAGATGGACACGTTCATGAGCGACGTGTCCACGACCAGCACGAACATGGCCGCCGCAAGCAGCACGGCCAGGCGCATGTCGAGGGGTCGCTCGGCCGTGGCCGGAGCCTCCGGGGAGACGCTCACGCGGCCGCGAGCATCAGGAACCGGCAGCCCATGTCGCCTCCCTTCAGTCGCGCGACGCCGGCGGCGTCGCTGCCGGCGATCGAGTGTCGGGACATGCTCGCAGGTCGGGCATCATCTGTTTCGGAGGACACACCACGTATCATCGGTGTCGGATGCTCGACCCCGACACGCGATACGCGCCCACTGACCACTGGACGGCGTGGGCCAGCGACACGTCTCTCCATGGCTCCGTCGTGACGCTGCGATGACCGGTCTGATGGTCGTGGCGCCCCGGCGCCACGGGGTGCCCTCGGTCGCCCGGCCGGACCGCATCCTCACCCGAACGCTGCTGCTCGAGCGGATGCGCACGGATCCTGCGCCCGTGATCGTGGTGACGGGGCCTGCGGGCAGTGGCAAGTCCACGCTCCTCACCCAGTTGGTGCTCGACGATCCCCGGCCCTGCGCGTGGCTCACCATCGACGACACGCACTCCGACCCCGTGCTGCTGGTCGGAGCGCTCGCGCGGGCGCTCGCCGAGGTCCACTCGACCGGGCCCCTGGCCACCCCACCCACAGGGGCCCACGCGCTGCGCAGCCTGGCCCGCCTGATGCGCGCCCTCGACGCGCAGGACGAGCCCACGCTGCTCGTCATCGACGACGTCCACCGGCTGCACGACCGCAACGCGCTCGACCTTCTGGTGACGCTCGCGGACCGGTACCCGGGCGCTGGCCGGATCGCGCTGGTGGCGCGTCCGGACGTGGGCCTGCCACTGTCGCGCTGGCGCCTGGCGGGGAGGGTCCTCCACCTCGACCGAACGGACCTCGACCTGGATGCGGACGAGTGCGCGGCGCTCCTCCAGCGGATGGGCGTCCAGGACGCGGGCACCCTGGCATCGGCGATCCACGAGCGGACGGAGGGCTGGGCCGCTGGCGCGCACCTGATGGCCCTGGCCCACCGGGAGGGTCGCGATCACGACCGTCCCCCCATCGCCGATGCCGCGGACAGGCTCGCCGAAGACTACCTGTGCAGCGAGCTCCTCGACCAGCTCGACCCAGCGACCCGGACGATGCTCGTCCGGACGTCGCACCTTGAGGTCGTGACCGGCCCGCTCGCGGAGGCGGTCTCCGATGAACCGGGCGCGGCAGAGCGTCTCACGGACGTGGCGGATCGAGGCGTGCTCGTGACAGCGCTCGATCCGCAGCGGGACTCGTTCCGGGTCCACGGGCTCCTGCGGGACGTGCTCGCTCGCGAGCTCGCACGCGACGCGGCGACGGAGCTCGACGTGCGGCTCCGAGCGGCGGCGTGGTATGAGACCGCGGGCATGCCCGATGAAGCGATCGATCACGCTCTCGGTGCGGGCGATCTCGACCGCGCGGCCCGGCTGGTCCTGGAGCACGCGCAAACCCGCTACCGCGATGGCCGGGTGGCATCGCTCATGCGTTGGATCGAGTCCCTCGACGATGCCGACCTGCGACTCCGAGCGGATCTCGCAGCACTCGCCGCATATCTCCACGCGCTCGAGGGGGAGGCACCCGCCGCGGCCCACTGGGCGGCCATCGCGGAGACCGCCGCATCACGGGGGTCCGCGACCGCCGCGAGCGCCCCCGGGGTGGACCTGGTCAGCGCGATGCTGTGCGGGCACGGCCCGGGGGTGATGCTCGAGGACGCGGTCCGCGCGCTCGCGACGCATGACGACGACTGGCCCTGGAGGACGAGTGCGCTGTTCGCGGCAGGCATGGCGGAGTCGATGCTCGGCCGGCCCGAGGATGCCGCCGCCCGGTTCGTGGCCATGGAGCACATCCAGGGCGTCGGCGTGGCGATGGTCCGGCTGCCCGCCCGCGCCGAGCGAGCCATCACCGAGCTCGACCAGCGACGCTGGATGGCCGCCCAGGCGATCCTCGACCTCGACCGCGCGGCGGTGCTCGCGGACATGGAATCGGGTCGCATCTCAGGTCTCATGTGGCTCATCGCTGATGCCCGCCTGGCGATCCATCGCGGCGACCCGGCGACAGCCCTCGAACGGATCCAGCGCGCCCAGGTGGGACGCATACGGCTCTCGTGGGGGCTGCCGTGGCTGGCCGTTCGAGCCATGACCGAGCTCGCGCGCGCGCAGCTGCTGATGGGCGACCACAAGGGCGCGCGGGTGAGCCTGAGCCAGGCGCGTGACACCGTGGCGGTGCGCCCCGACCTGGGACGTCTCATCGACGAGATGGAGCTGGTCAGCCAGCACGCGCTCGCCGCGCCGCGAGGCGTCGACAGCTGGTCCACCCTGACCCGTGCCGAGCTACGGCTCCTGCCGTTCCTCCAGACCTACCTGACCATCAAGGAGATCGGGGAGCGGCTGGGCGTCAGCCCGAACACAGCCAAGACCCAGGCCCTGTCGATCTACGGGAAGCTGGGCGCGTCCACCCGCAGCGAGGCGATCGAGGCCGCGGTCGCCCGGGGCCTGCTCGAGGACGTGTTCGCCGGCCGGTCGTGAGGCTTGGCCACCCTCATCGACGCTGGCAGCGCCCGATGGCGCCGCCCTACGGGGCGCCCGCCGTCCCCGTCG
>JBEVIK010000036.1:0-5632 GCA_040510715.1 Candidatus Limnocylindrales bacterium | reverse complement strand
ACGTCCACCTGGCTGGCGACCAGCGTCTGCGGCACCTCGAACGTGTATCGGTCGAAGTCCCGGACGCCCGCGAGGCGCCCGGTCACCTCGTCGCCCATGGCGATGGGCAGGGCGCGCATGGTGACGTCGTTGGGCTCGGCGTCGGCGGCGGTGTACTCCACGAGCGCCGTGGTCAGCCGGTAGCCGTGGGCGCCACCGGACCCGGTGGACAGCTCGATGAGGTAGTCCCCCGCGGGCAGCGACAGGTCGTGGATGTGGGTCAGGCCGTCGCGGGCGGAGGATGCCCGGGCGAGATCGGCGCCCTGCGCGTCGAGGAGCCGCATGTCGAGGTGGTCCCCCGGCACGACCTGCAGGTCGATGCGGTGGCGCCGGGAGGCATCGGTCGCGTCGAGGGTCCAGCGATACAGGTCCGGGCCCCCGTCGACGGCACCCACGAGGTCGATGGGTCCGCCGGCCGGCGTCGCGCTGGCCGCGTCGTCGTTCGGCTCCCGGTCGCCATCGGGCGGGAGCACCTGCTCGCGCTCGAAGGTGACCTTGTACTCGCCGGGCGGGGCCGGGGGACCGGCCGCCGGATCGCCACGGGAGACGCCCAGCAGGTAGCGACCCGCCGGCAGCGCGTAGCCGCTCGCGACACCCGGGGTGTCCGAGTAGGCGTCCGAGTCGATGCGGTCGAGCGCGGTGGCCTGCACCGGGAAGACACCCGGCTCGGAGGTCACCACGAACATGTGGACCGAGGTGAACGTGGTCGGGATGCCGACGACGGTGATGCGCCACGTCGTGAGGCCGTCGGCGGGTGCCACGTCCCACAGCACCAGGTCCTGGTCACGGAGCGCCGGCAGCGTGCCGGTGAGGCAGATCGGACCGGCCAGGACCGGCGCCTGGTCGGGCTGCTCGTTGGGCTCGACCTCGGGGGTGCACTCGGGCGCAGGCCCGGGGAGCGCGGGCAGCGCGCTGGGCGACGGCGACGCCGCCGGGTCCTGCGCGAGGACGGACGCGGACCCTCCGAGCAGGACGGCGACCAGCGCGAGGCTGGCGGGGAGCAGGGCGAAGACACGGCGCGACCATCGCGACCAGGACACGAGTGACCTCCAGGACTGGGACCGGGGGTGGCGAGCGGGATGCTGCGGTGTGTGGGGCGGCACGGGCGTCGGCGGAATGTCCTGTCGCGCCTCGGACCATCGCCGGGTCCGTGGACCCGACTCGCGGAGCATCGCCGGCACTATCCTGCCCCACGTCTCGCCGCGACGCAGGAGACGGGACGCGCTGGTGGCATCGATGAGCATCCGCATCCGTTCCAGCACGCCCGGGGGCCCGTTCCCACGGCATGGCGGGCGTGATAGCATCCGCGTGTCGACTGTCGACACGAAGTCACGGCCCGCACATCCGGGGGGAGGGCCGCGGCTGGCTCGCGGCGACTGGAGGAGGCGCGCGTGACGGCACCCGCTGGCCTTGGCTTCGGGGTCAACCTCAACAACCGGGAGCCGCTCATCGCGCCCGGCTACGGCATCCCCGAGCTGCTCGACCTCTCGCAGTCGGTGGAGGAGCTGGGGTTCGACTCCGTGTGGGTCGGCGATAGCCTGTTCTCCAAGCCGCGCTACGAGTCGATGGCCCTGCTCTCGGCGCTGTCCCAGCGGACCCAGCGGGTGAGGCTGGGCACGGCGTGCATCGTGAGCTCGCCCCGCAACCCGTTGTACCTCGCGCTGGAATGGGCGACGCTCGACGTGCTGTCGGGTGGGCGGACCATCTTCGGGCCCTGCGCCGGCAACCCGGAGCAGGGCGTGCGCCGCGAGTTCGAGGCGCTCGGTCTTGACTTCGACAAGCGGTTCGCCATCTTCGAGGAGGGCCTCGACGTGGTCCGCCAGCTGTGGACCACCGGTACGGTGACCCACCACGGCGCGCACTTCGACTACCAGGACATCAGCTTCTTCTCGGGCACCGAGATGGGTCCCCTGATGCCCATCCAGCAGCCACCACCCTTCTGGATCGTCTCCAACCCGCGCCTCGTCACCGATGCCTCCGATGAGCGGATGGTGCGCACGATGCGGAACGCCTGCCGGCGCATCCTGCGCTACGGCGAGGGCTGGATGACGTGCTGCCGGGCGCAGCATCCCGAGGAGCTCGTGGAGCAGCTGGGCTATCTCGACGAGGTGGCGCAGGAGACCGGCGACGACGCGAGCCGGCTCGTGGTGAGCTACCAGGTGACCCTCAACATCGGGGACTCCGAGGAGACGGCGCGCGCCGCCTTCGGGGACTACATCAGCCAGTACTACCCGGAGCTGTCCAAGGCCACCAGGCTCGACAACTGGGGGCCGGTCGGCTCACCGGAGCAGATCATCGACTGGTTCCGGACGTTCGCAGAGGCGGGCGTGGACCACTTCATCTGCCGGTTCGGCTCGCTCGACCAGTTCGGGCAGGTCGAGCGGTTCGCGCGCGACGTGCTGCCGGCGCTCCGTGAGGCGCAGCCCGTCGCCGCAGGCTGAACGAGGAGGAGCGACATGCCGTCCGAGTCCAAGGTCCGCGAGCACGCGGAGCTCATCGTCGATACCTGCTTCACCATCGAGCAGGGCGACACCGTGACCATCATCTGCGACGACGACCACGCGCACCTCGCCAAGGTGGTGGCGCAGGTCGCCGCGGAGCGCGGCGCGTGGCCCGTGATCATGAACAACGAGGAGCAGGTCGCGCGCGGCCTCGCGGACACCCTGTTCCCGATGGCGCCACCCCAGAACCTGCACGACGCGATGCTCAGGTCCGACGAGATCATCATCATGACCAACCTCGAGGGGGCGAACCGGTTCGCCCATGTCTCGGCGGTCCGCGAGTCGTGCGCCAACAACGTCAAGATCGCCTCCGTCGAGGGCGGCATGGGTGACTGGGACCTCAAGGTCGAGGACATCCTCGCCTCCACCGACCGCGCCGTGGCCGCCATCGAGAAGCTCAAGGGCGTGGACAAGGTCCGGGTCTGGACGCCCCAGGGCACCGACGTCACGGTGTCCATCAAGGAGCGACCCGCGCTCCAGGTGACCCCCATCCGCCAGCGGGGCTGGATGATGGGTCCCCTGCCGCTCTGGGCGGAGGTCGCGTTCGCAGCCCGCGAGACCGAGACCAACGGCGTCATCGCGGTCACCGGCAACATGCTGGGCATCGGCGTGGACGTCGTGAGCAGCCCCATCTACTGGCACGTCAAGGACGGCAAGGTCGTCAAGATCGAGGGCGAGCGTGACGCGCAGGAGCTGTCGCGGGTCATCGAGGGCGTGCCCAACGTCGAGGTCGTCGCGGAGTTCGCGTTCGGCACCAGCGACAAGTCACCGCTGGGCTCCCCCTCCGAGAAGGGCCGCATCGGCAACGTCCACTTCGCGATGGGTGACAACCGGAACGCCTATCCCGGCGGCCAGAACTCCTGCAAGCTCCACCTCGACGGCGTGGTCCGCGGAGCGACCCTCGAGCTGCTGGACGGCAACAAGGGCTTCATCTTCCGCGACGGCCAGTGGGACGTCTAGGCATGGCCGGCGATCGCCCCGAGGGGGTCGCGGTGATCGCCGTGGCGGACGTGCCGCCCATCGACCTGCCGGGTGGCAGCTGGAGCCGGCTGCTGCTCACGGGTGAGGGCGTGGGGGCGGCGACCACGCTGGGCTGCTCCAGCTTCGCTCCCGGCACCGCGACCGCGATGCTGTCGCACGCCACCGAGGAGCTCGCCTATGTCATGAGCGGGCGCGGTGAGCTGCGCATGGACGGATCGGTGGTGGCGTATGCAGCCGGGCAGGCGCTGTACATCCCGGCGGGTGTCTGGCATGCCGTCGTCAACACGGGCGAGGAGCCCGTGACCATGGTCTTCGCGTTCCCCCACCCCACGTATCCACCGACCGAGCGGCGGTCCGCCGAGCCGTGACCGACGCCACCCACGAGCTTCGTCGCCGCGTCGCCGTCGCGTGCCGGACCATCGCGCTCGAGGGGTATCTCGACCTGACCCTGGGCCATGTGAGCGCCCGCGAGCCTGGCTCGCGGACGGTCTGGATCAAGCGCAAGGGCGTCGGTCTCGACGAGGTGGAGCCGGATGACGTGATCGCGCTCGACCTCGACGACGAGCGCGCGTTCGAGGGTGCCGACTATCACCTCGAGTCGGTGATGCACGCGGAGGTCTATCGGGTGCGGCCGGACGTCTGCTCGGTCATCCACGGCCATCCCCTGTACGGCACTGCGCTCGGCGCGACCACCGCGAGCCTCGAGTACCTGACCCACGACGCCGTGCTGTTCACGGATGGCCTGGGGGTCTACGACGAGGGCCCGGCGCTCATCACGCAGCGTCACCAGGGCGAGGCCGTGGCCCAGGCGCTGGGCGGCCGGCGCGCGGCGCTGCTGCGCAACCACGGCGTGGTCGTGGCGGGAGAGGATGTCCGCTGGGCGGTGCTCACGGCCGTGACGCTCGAGCGCGCCACCCGCTTCCAGGTCATCGCCGCCGCGCTCGGCCCATCGCGGCCCATCCCGGACGACTCCGCGGAGGTGTTGCGACCGCAGAAGTACCAGGAGTCCTTCCTCGACGACTACTGGTCTGCCTGGGAGCGGCGGGTGGCACGAGCGCGGATCCCGGTCGGGGATGCCCGCTGATGGAGGTCGGGGTCACCCTCAACGGACGGGACGTGGTGATGCACGTCGAGCCCCACGAGCTGCTCCTCGACGTGCTCCGCGACTCGTACGGCCTGACGGGCGCCAAGCGCTCCTGCGAGGTCCAGGTGTGCGGCACCTGCACGGTGCTGCTCGATGGCGCCCCGGTGAGCGCCTGCACGATGCTCGCCGCGGACACCGAGGGGCGGACCATCCTGACCATCGAGGGCCTCCGGGACCTGGACGCCTTCCCGGCCATCACGGATGCGTTCGAGCGACATGCCGCGGTCCAGTGCGGCTTCTGCTCCCCCGCCATGGCCCTCACCATCCACTCCCTGCTGGAGAGCGGCGACCTGGTGGACGAGCGGTCGATCCGCGACGGGCTCGCGGGCAACCTGTGCCGCTGCACCGGGTACCGGGGCATCCTCGCCGCGGCGGCCGACCTCGCGGGGATCGGGCCGCTCGATGGCGCGTCGGCGAGTGGCGTCGAGGCGCACCCGTGACCGTCGAGGCACCAAGGGCGCCGTCCCGGACGGCACGACCCCAGGTGGGCCGCAGCATGCGCCGGGTGGATGCTGCTGAGAAGCTGCGCGGGGACGCCCGGTTCGTGGGCGACATGAGCGTCCCCCGGATGCTCCACGGGCAGGTGCTGCGGAGTCCCGCGGCGCACGCCCGCATCGTGTCCATCGACGTCTCGGCGGCGCTCGCGATGCCGGGTGTCGTGGCGGTGCTCACGGGCGAGGACCTCCTGGACATCGACCCCTTCTGGGGCCATGCCATCAGGGACCGGCCCATCGTGGCCATCGACCGGGTCCGCTTCGCGGGCGAGCCGGTCGCCGCGGTCGCGGCGGAGGACGAGGCCATCGCCCAGGCGGCCGTCGCGGCCATAGAGGTGACCTACGAGGACCTGCCGGTCGTGGGCACCATCGAGCAGGCGCTGGCGACGGATGCGGACCTGGTCCATGACGGGGACCTGCGTCCGGGCCTGTTCCACGGTCTGGGCACCCTGCCGCCCCGGGATGGCAACGTG